>NZ_JANSJJ010000256.1:0-541 GCF_047502715.1 Synechococcus sp. H55.10 | reverse complement strand
AGCTAGAAGAACAGATCAAACCCGTTTCCGACCTGCTGGTGCCCATCTTCTTCGTCTGTGTCGGGGCCAAAACCAACCTCGCCGTCCTTAACCCCGCCATCCCTGCCAACCGGGAGGGGTTGATCATTGCCGTCTTCTTGGTTAGCGTTGCCATTTTCGGCAAGCTGGCCGCTGGCCTGGGGGCGGCCGTAGGTGGCGGCACCGGCAATCAGGCTACAGCTAATTATGCGACCATCGGCTGCGGTGAGGGTAATCAGACTACGGCTGATTACGCGACCATCGGCGGCGGACAAAACGATACCGCCAGCGCCGCTAACGCTACAGTCGGCGGCGGCTATGGAAATAAAGCCAGCGCTCCTAACACTACCGTAGCGGGTGGTAGTAACAACAAGGCCACGGGTAGCGCCAGTACTATCGGTGGCGGGAATAACAGCAAGGCCAGTGGAGCCTTCTCTACTATCGGTGGGGGACTAACCAATGAAGCTACAGGACTCGCAGCAACTATTAGCGGTGGTTTTGGAAATAACGCTCTGGCTAATAA
>NZ_JANSJJ010000255.1:0-541 GCF_047502715.1 Synechococcus sp. H55.10 | reverse complement strand
ACCCAGGGATCACCTCTTCGCCTTCTAGGATGTCGCCTGGCCGCTTCAGTGCTGTGGGCTCAGGCTGACGGTAAACCAAAACATACTTTTCTTCGGGATGAATAAGCCAAACAAGGCGGGATCCGTTCTCAAAATAATCGACGATCTTGTTGTGGATCTCTCCTACAGTGTTGTCATCAGAGAGAACTTCCACAACCAAATCTGGGGATCCCTCGATATAACCCTTGGGGATCCCGCCAAGGGATCGCAGCCGCTCTTTGGAGAAGAAAGAACAATCTGGGGAGCGGCGATTGCCGGATTTCATTTTAAACGAAGTGTCGGAATCGAAGACAACACCCATTTTTTGGGCTCTAACATAGGCAGTCAGGAAAAAACTGATTAAACTAACGTAGTAGCCATGTCTTGCACCCGCTGAGCCCATCGCAATTAATTTTCCATTTACAACTTCGTAGCGATTGCCATCATCGGGCAGAGCCATAAACTCTTCATCAGTCCAAATCTTCCCAGAAGCTGTTGCAGAGCTTTCGGTAGGTTCCTTTGC
>NZ_JANSJJ010000254.1:0-461 GCF_047502715.1 Synechococcus sp. H55.10 | reverse complement strand
CCTCTGCTTCTCCCCAGCCAGCCACCCCGACGCCTAGGCCCTAGGTTGAGCCGACTGCTGTTGGCTGGAGACAGAAAGAACCTAGGGCAACCGCGAGGTAGAACAAGTGTGGCCGGCCTCGCTGTTGAGGCAGATTTTCCCTTGCAACAAGTTCACCCGTTGTTGTACAGGGGTCAAGCTCAATCCTGTCCCTCCCTGCCGCCACAGATCCGAGCTGGGCACGCGCTAACCACTATTTGACGCTGACCTTGCAGGTACAGCGCAAGCCTTCCCGTCTTGCAAGGTAAAAAATAAAACGCGCTGCGAGGCAAATTATCAGCCTATTGGTGCAAGTTCCTTTCGGCATACAGCTCGCCAACGTAACCCTGTTAGCGGGTGGGGGGCCAAAGTTGAGGTACTGAGCAACTTTTTGGCAATCTTCCGGCTCCAGTCTCCCCAGGATATGGCTCTTATACACATCT
>NZ_JANSJJ010000253.1:0-544 GCF_047502715.1 Synechococcus sp. H55.10 | reverse complement strand
CGGTTTCTTCCAGTCGTAGGTACATCTGGGTTTCCCAGGTTCCCCTTCGGGGGGATCCCTAGAAATTGGAAACGCCCAGACTCTGGCCGCAGCCTTTGCAAAAGGATTTAGTGGTTCCCCTTCGGGGGGATCCCTAGAAATTGGAAACGATGAAAGGCTTGCCCTCAAGGCAGAGCAGGGCTTGAGCCGGTTCCCCTTCGGGGGGATCCCTAGAAATTGGAAACAATCGGGGGCAACCTATGACCTCGTCATAGGTGCTCTGGTTCCCCTTCGGGGGGATCCCTAGAAATTGGAAACCGCCGGGCCGATGGCGATAACCTCGTTATTGTTGAGGATGTTCCCCCTTCGGGGGGATCCCTAGAAATTGGAAACCTACTGGTTGTGGAGTGCGGCTTCGACTAATTCGAGCTGTTCCCCCTTCGGGGGGATCCCTAGAAATTGGAAACGGTGCCACTCCCAGCGCCAGTTCTGGGGCCGCAGCCCTGTTCCCCCTTCGGGGGGATCCCTAGAAATTGGAAACACCCAGATGTAGCTGGGCTATTAC
>NZ_JANSJJ010000252.1:0-28871 GCF_047502715.1 Synechococcus sp. H55.10 | reverse complement strand
CTGATCAATCCATCCTGCTTCCGAAGTTGGTTTGCTAAGTGTTGCTACTGTACCCCTTGATTACTTAACAGGCTGTATCTGACTACGCCCGCGAAATTGCCCTGATTCGCCAATTGCCTCCCCACGCCTGTCTAGGGCTGGTGAGCATCAGCACCGCCCTCCTGGAAGTTGCCGAGGTGATTGTCCACAGCCTGCGGGGAGACCTGCTGGTGCTGACGGCGGTGATTTCCGATGCCGAGCGGGTGGGATCCCTGATCCGCCGCGCCCACACCCTCATCTGCGACGAGGCCAGCTACCCCACCCTGCGCGCCCTAGTGCGCCAAGCCCGACCCGACCTGATCCGCACGCCCCACCTGGTCTGCGCCGCCCCCCACATCGGAGAAGCAGCCATGGCCGAGCTGCGACGGGAATTGGGCCAGATCCCGTGAGGAGCAAGGGCGAGAAAACTCCTTAAGTCTTGTTGCAGGCAGGCCATTTCGCGGATGACGGGCTGTGCAATGGTGTGCTTAAGTGGAAATACGGTAAAAGCCACCCTAATCTGATCCATCGCTAATCAGTCTTTACACGTATGGTGATCCTCGACTACGCCGCCGCCGATCGCGACCATGTGGCGGTGACACGGGAAGGTTTCTGGGAAGCCATCCGCTTTCAGGGCCATTTTTACGTCTTTAACCGCAGCTTTTCTCGGCTGCAGGACGCCATCGACAGTTGCCGCTACGACATGGATCGCGGCTCCCTGATCAGCATTGTGGTGGTGCGATCCCAGAGCTACGAGGTGTGGTCGCAGGTGGGATCCGACATTCCCGTCTTGCCAAAGCCCCTCTTGAGCCCCACGGCCAGGGACTCTGTCTTGCCAGCGCGCCTGGCTCCATCTTTGCCCAAACGTCCTTCCTGGTCGTTCTGGCCTTGGGGATGCAAGGCTTATGGGGTCGAGGACGAACCGGCTGCACCGCGGCCCCTGTTCCACCACACCGCCCGGCCCTACAACGCTCTACAGGCTTAAGCCGGAATGGGTCGCGTTTTCTAGAGAACAGGATGGCTGCACGTGCAAATTGAGATCCGGCTCTTCCACCAGCAAGGGCACCCGCTCGGCCACTTCCAGGCCAAATCCTTTCAAGCCGCTGATGTGGCGAGAGGTGTTGCTGATCAAGCGCATTTGGCGCACCCCCACATCGCGTAGGATCTGGGCGCCAATGCCGTAATCGCGCAGATCCATCGCTGCCGGCGGCGTGGTTTCAGCTAGCCCCAGATCCTGCAGGGCATAGGACTGAATTTGCTGGATGAGGCTAAGCTCCTGCTCTTGCCGGCGCAGGTACACCAGCACCCCCTTGCCCTGGTGGTCGATCATCTTCAGGGCGGCGGTCAATTGGCGGCGGCAGTCGCAGCGCAGGGATCCCAGCGCATCCCCCAGGGGGCATTCCACATGCACGCGCACCAGGACGGGCTCGGCGGCAAATTGGGTCGGATCCCCCTTCACCAGCGCCAGGTGCTCCACCTGGTTGAGGCTGTCGCGGTAGCCGTAGACCTGAAACCGGCCAAACTCCGTCGGCAAGGTGGCAGTAGCCCCCCGATGCACCAGCCGTTCGGTGCGCAAGCGGTACTCGATCAGATGGGCGATGGTGATGATCTTCAAATTATGCTGGTGGGCGAACTCGACCAACTGGGGCAGGCGGGCCATCGAGCCATCCGGGTTTTGGATCTCGCAGATCACCCCTGCCGGGTACAGCCCGGCCAGCAGCGCCAGATCCACCGCCGCTTCTGTGTGGCCGGCCCGTTTGAGCACCCCGCCTTCCCGCGCCCGCAGCGGAAAGACATGCCCAGGGCGACGCAGATCTTCCGGTCGCGTATGGGGGTGGATGGCCGCCTGGATGGTGCGGGAGCGATCGGCGGCGGAAATGCCCGTCGAAACCCCTAACTCTGGCCCGGCGTCGATGCTGACGGTAAAGGCAGTCTGGTTGCTGTCGGTGTTTTGCCCCACCATCAGCGGGATCTTCAGCTCGTCCAGACGGGATCCCTGCATGGCTAGACAAATGAGGCCCCGCCCGTGGGTGGCCATGAAGTTGATCACCTCTGGCGTGGCAAACTGGGCAGCACAGATCAGATCCCCTTCGTTTTCCCGATTTTCGTCATCGACCACGATGACCATGCGACCACACTTGAGGTCTTCCAGGGCTTCGGGGATGGAGTGAAAGATGGTTTCTGTCTCTGCCGGCAAAGTGGCACTCATGGAAAAAGGGACGCAAAAGGGAGATATTGGGCACAGCCGGCTCTGGGCAGCGGAGCCATCATATCCTGGACCAGGGATCCGGAAGTTGTCTCAGTACTTGGGAATCGAGGGATCGTAAGCCTCAGCCCAGGCGAGGATGCCACCGCGTAGATTTTTCCCCGCGATCCCAGCAGTTTGTAGGATCTTCAAGGCCTTAGCCGAGCGCACTCCACTCTTGCAGTGGACGATCAGCTCCGAGCCATTGAGCAGCTTGCGCACCTGCTCCACCCCATCGCCATTTTCGATTTGCGGCAACGGGATCAGGTGGGCGCCAGGGATCCGACCGATCTCCCACTCGTTGGGGTTGCGCACGTCGATCAACACAAAATCTTTGCCGGCATCCATCCGCGCCTTCAGCTCGGCCACACTGATCTCCGGGATCTCCGCTTGGCTGGCTTGCGCTTGCGGGATCCCGCAGAACTGCTCGTAGTCGATAAGTTGAGTGATGGGCGGGGTGGCAGGGTTCTTGCGCAGCTTTAGCTCGCGGAAGCTCATTTTTAGAGCATCGTAGAGCAGCAGCCGCCCGCTCAGGGTCGTGCCGATGCCCAACAGGATCTTCACAGTCTCCGTAGCTTGAATGAGGCCGATGATGCCGGGCAGGATCCCCAGCACTCCCCCCTCGGCACAGGAGGGAACCAGCCCCGGTGGGGGTGGCTCGGGGTAGAGGTCGCGGTAGTTGGGCCCATCCTCGTAGTTGAAGACCGTCGCCTGCCCTTCAAAGCGGAAGATCGAGCCGTAGACATTGGGCTTGCCCGTCAGCACACAGGCATCGTTGACCAGGTAGCGGGTGGGGAAATTATCGGTACCGTCCACGATCACGTCGTAGTTGGCAAACAGCTCCAGGGCGTTGTGGGCCTTCAGAGCGGTGTTGTAAACGTCCACCTGGCAATAGGGGTTGATCTCCAGGATGCGGTTCTTGGCCGATTCCACCTTGGGCTTGCCCACCCAGGAAGTGCCGTGGATCACCTGCCGCTGCAGGTTCGACACGTCCACCACATCGAAATCGACGATGCCGATCCGCCCCACGCCGGCTGCCGCCAAGTACAGCAACAGGGGTGAGCCGAGGCCGCCTGTGCCGATGCAGAGCACCTTGCCCGCTTTCAGCCGCTTTTGTCCTTCCAGGCCCACCTCCGGCAGGATCAAATGGCGAGAAAACCGCTCCATCTCCTCGCGGGAGAGGCTGACTTGGCTGGTGTCCAGGTTCAGCATGGTCAAAGCCCTCCGGCAATAGCAGGAACAATGCTGATGACGGCTTGTTCTCCCACGGGGGTGTTGTCGCCTTGGGTCAAAGTGCGCACGTCCTCGTCATTGAGGTAAACGTTGACGAAATTGCGCAGCTTGCCGTCCTCGGTGTAGAGGTGGCGCTTCAGTTCGCCGTAGCGGGCGATGAGGTTGCGCATCACTTCGCCGACGTTGCTGCCCTCGATCTCAACAGCTTCCAGGTTGTCGGTGTAGGGGCGCAGGGGGGCGGGGATTAAGATTTTGGTTGCCATGGGAGTTCAGGGAAGGATTCTAGCGATCTCTGGTTCATTTTTGAGGTTCCGAGCCGATCTGGCGGACCTACCTGCTTGCAGTTATGTCACCTCTCCAGTTCAGACTACCGCTTTTCCGGCACCACTCACTCTCTCCACACCGGCTTGTCCAACCGGGATCGCAACGGAACTCAGCCCCAGATCTCACCTCAAGCTAGAAGATCAGGGCCACCGACGCCCGGCCCTAGCCGGCCAAAACTGGCAGCGCGGCAAGGGCCGCATCTTCCAAAATTTGCATCGGCTCCCGCTGGGGTTGCTCCTGCTCATCCAAAACCCAACTGACCACCTCTTCTGCTTTGCCCTCGCGCACACTGACGATCACACAGGAAAAGCCCCAAGGAAAGGCGTGCTGCCGATCGAACTCCGAGGGAATAGCCGCATGGTTGGGGTGAGAGTGATAGGTGCCCAGGATCCCCAACCCTCTGCGCACAGCATGGTCGTTGGCCCGCTTGAAAACTGCCGGCTCGATCAAGAAGCGGCGGCGGCTGGATTCTCCGTCTGCTAAGGGGTTTTCAGCTTGATCCCAGGTGTTGGCCGCCGGCCACAGCTCGTGGACGATCTTGTCCGATCCTTTGAGCTCGCCAATTAAAATGCCGCAGCCCTCGTAGGGAAAGGCCTGCTCGCCCTGCTGGCGGATGGCGCGAAGGTGCTCTGCCGAGAGGTGAAGGGCCATGAATCTCGCTTTTGTCGATGGAGTTACCGTTCTTTTATTGTGGCACAAATTGGCCGGGGATCCCTCAACTTGGCTACAGCGGGGTCCTCGACTCGACGCAGCTTGGGGGAGCGCGGCCCGATGGTGCCGACGCCAGCGGTCGGATCCCTCTAATGGAGCGACTCTAGAGTTGGAGCGGGTTTTGGAGCCGCGGCATAGTGGGGGCAGCCCTGGCACGGCCCCCGTGGATTGACGGCGCAGCGCAACCAAGCCGAGTGGGCGCTGAAAACACAGGTGGGATCCCCCAGAGGGGGGCCCAACTCCCCGGCCCGTTGACGGCGCAGCAGCACCACTTGTCGTCGCCAGTCCTGCAAAAATCGGCTGTAGGCGCGTTCTCGCCAGCGACGCTTGGCCGCATTTTCGAGGATATGGGCGGTGAGGTTATCCAACATGAAACGGTCACCCAGAGCAGAGGCCAACAAGCTGGGAATTGTGTTGGAGCGGCTCAGAACCTCAGGATGGCACACCCTGGCGAGGAAAACCCAAACATTGCCAATTCTCGTTGAGATAAGTTTAAATTTGTAGCCTTCCTTCCGAGGGCGCTGGCTGCTGGTGGCGGGCCTGGGCCTGTTGTAGGGCTTCCCGTACTACGGCAAAGCCCGTTCCTCCGGCGCTGCGCCGCGCCGCCACCACCTGGCGGGGATCGATGGCCGCCGCAATGTCCTCCTCAAAAGCCGGGTGGAAAGTTTTCCAGCGCTCCAAGGGCAGATCCTTTAGCAGGATCCCCTCTGCCAAACAAATGCGCACGATCTGGCCCACCAGGTCATGGGCAGCGCGAAAGGGGATCCCTTTGCGCACCAAGTAGTCGGCCACATCGGTGGCGTTGGAGAAATCCTCCTGCACAGCAGCGGCCATGCGCTCAGGCTGAAATTGGATCCCTTCCCGCAGCAGGATGGTCATCGCCTCCAGGCAGGCTTTTAAGGTCTCGACCGTATCGAATAGCCCCTCTTTGTCTTCTTGGAGATCTTTGTTGTAGGCCAGCGGCAGCCCCTTCAAGGTGACCAGCAAAGCTTGGAGATGGCCAAACACCCGCCCCGCCTTGCCGCGCACCAATTCCGGCACATCGGGGTTTTTCTTCTGGGGCATGAGGCTGGAGCCGGTGGCACAGGCATCGGTGAGGACGACAAAGCCGAACTCCTGCGAGGCCCAGAGGACAAGCTCTTCCGAGAGGCGACTGAGGTGAACCAAAATCAAGCTGGCGGCGGTGTGAAACTCCACCAGGTAGTCGCGGTCGCTGACGGCATCCAAGCTGTTGGCGCTGATGCGCTCAAATCCCAGCAGATGGGCAGTGAGCTGCCGATCGATGGGCAGGGAAGTGCCGGCCAAGGCCCCGGAGCCGAGGGGACAGACATTCACCTCTTCCCGCACCCGCCCCAGCCGTTGCCAGTCTCGCCAGAGCATTTCTTCATAGGCCAAAAGGTGGTGGGCCAGGCTGATCGGCTGAGCCCGTTGCAGATGGGTGTAGCCGGGCAGGATCGTCTCCAGATGCTGCTCGGCCAAGTCCAGCAAGACTCCCCGCAGCTCCCAGAGGGCCTGCCGCAGGTGATCGATGTGATCCCGCAGATAGAGGCGCAGATCGGTAGCCACTTGGTCGTTGCGGGAGCGCCCCGTGTGCAGTTTTTTGCCCACCTCCCCCACCAAGGCCACCAAACGGCGCTCGACGGCATAGTGGACATCCTCGGCCTCTGGATCGGGACGGAAGGTGCCGGCAGCCGCTTCCTGTTGGATCTGCTCCAGCCCCTGCCGGATCTGGTCGGCCTCTGGCCGGGTCAGAATGCCGCAAGCGGCCAACATCTGCACATGAGCCAGGGATCCGGCCACATCGTAGGGCAAAAGGCGGATGTCGAAGCCGATGCTGGCGTTGAAGCGGGCGATGGCAGGATGCAGGGATCCCTCAAAGCGCTGGCTCCAGGGGCGTGGGGTAACCGTCGCTGTCGGCTCAGAACTGGGAGAATGGGGAGAAGGATTGACCACCGCTGCAGTTGTGGAAAAAATACAAAAATCAAGAACCGACGGCTAAAACCCCGCCGCCTCAGGCCAACTGGATCCGGCCAGAGCAACTAGTGGGAGCTGGTGATGCTCTTGAGCATATAGCCCACCACGATCCCTATCAAAAGCGCCCAAATTTGGCCCGACTCCACAAAGCCATTCCAACCCTTGCGGATATCGCCCAGTACATCCTGCCGGAACACCTGCCCGACCATCATTTTTGTCTGGAAAGCAGCAGGAGCCGGCAAGTAAACCGAAGTGGTTTCAGACCCAGAGGAAGAGAAGTTCATGGCTATGCCTAAGGTGTAGATAACCGGGAAGCAGGGGAGCCAGCCCTGTACTAGCTAGAGCGTACCCTGAGTTCGAACTTTTTTAGCTATTTTGGCTCAGAGTCGGGCAACACCTTCAACACCACCAGTGTGGTATCGTCCACAGGCTCAGGCCGCAGGGAAATCTCATCTTGCAATAGCAGCTCTGGATCGTCCGGCGGCAACAGGGTCAGAGGAGGGGATCCCTGGCGACCTCGGAAAGCATCCATCTGCTCAAACAAGCTCTCCAAGATGTCTTCGGGGGAGTCGTAGCGACAGGCAGCATGCTGGATGGCATCCATGAGTCCAGAGGTTTCCAAGCGCTCCCCGCGGCTGTTGGCAGCCTCGGTGTAGCCGTCGGTGTAGTACACCACCACATCTCCGGGTTGCAGTTGCACGCAGCTTTCCGAGTAGTGGCTGTTTTCCTCCAAGCCGATCAGCGCCCCTTCTGTGTCCAGGGGTTGAATCTCGCGGGTGCGGGCCTGCCACCACAGGGTAGGGTTGTGGGCCGCGTTGCTAAAGCAAAGGCGATGGGAGTGGGGATCGTACTCTGAATAAAACAGGCTGATGAAGCGATTGGAGTGCTCCAGGTCGCTGTACATGGCCCGGTTCAGATGTTGCAGAACGCGGGCTGGGGAATGACGGTTGAGAGCTTCTGCCCGCACCATGGCTCGGGTCATGCTCATCAACAGGCCGGCGGGCACCCCTTTGCCCATCACATCCCCAATGACGATGGCCAGCTTTTCAGATGAGGGTGGAGAGGCAGCCGGATCTGATTTTTCTGGAATCTTGATGAAATCGTAGTAGTCGCCTCCCACTTTGCTGGCCACACGGCAACGAGCTGCCAGGCGAATGCCTTTGACTTGCGGGTACTCCTGCGGTAGCAATTGAGCCTGGATGTAAGAGCCGATCTCCATTTCTTTTTCCAGGGCCACTTTGCGGCGCAAGGCTGCCGTCAAGCGGTCGTTTTCGATGGCCACGCCTGCCTGATCGGCGACCAGGCGCAACAGTTGTTGGCGGCGTTCATCCCAGTGGTAGCCGGGCTGACGGCTGAAGACGTACAAGCGACCCTGGACAGAGTTGCGGATCAACAAGGGCGTGCCGAAGAGGCGCACATCCGGCCCTAAGCTCTGGCGAAACCGCTCGTCCAACAGGTGTTCGAGGGCAGGGATTTTGACGGACAGGGATCCCGCCGTTTTGAGCATGGGCTCCTGAGCCGAGAGGGTTTGGGCAATCTGCTCCATCTCAGCCCGAATCTGTTCGCGGTGGTGGAGATCCGAGCAATGCAGTTGATCCAACTGAATGGTGCCGTTGGGGTTGAACAAAACCAGGGCTCCGCCTTCGGCATCGGTCAGTTGGCTGGCCACAAAAGCCGTCAGCTCCAGGATCTGATTCAAGTTGTTAAAGGAGCGGAGGGCAAAGGCTAGCCACGCCAGCAAATACTGCATCCGATACTGGTCTCTCCCCACTTTTGCCACCCGATCCGGCATTGCAGGGTCAGGCACAATGGCAGGCTTGACCTCCGGCAGCTCCACCTCATCAGACGTAACGCCAACCGGATCCGGGCTGGCCTGAGCTGAGCGTAAGTCGCCCGAGTTCTCCAGGGAGGGAACTGGAGGATTGGGGGGCAAATCCTGGCCAAGCAAAGGCTCCGACCACGAGGAGCCGGATAGCTGTGCCGAAACGGCCTTTTGGGGGCTGTGAGCATCCATCGGGAAGGCTGGCGTTAATCCCTTGGAAACGTAACGAAACAGCTTAGCAAAAATATCACAAGCTCTACACAAAAGTTCTGCCTCGCTTTCGACTTCCTCCTTTAGGCCCGGCGATGCTGACGGGATCCCTGGCACAGCTCCCGGTAGAGCTGTTCCACCCGACTGATGTTGTGGCTGAGGGTATAGCGTTCCAGCACCCGCCGGCGGGCCTTCATCCCCAGCAGTTGGGTAAACTCCCGTTGATCCCGCAGCAAAGGCAGCAGGGTTTGCAGCTCCGCCGTCACCCGTGTCGGATCCAACAGGATCCCGGCTCCATCCGCCAAAACCTCGCCATCGGCGCCCACATCGGTGGCCACCGCCGCCAGCCCGCAGGCCATCGCCTCCAGCAAGGACAAAGAGAGCCCCTCGATCAAAGAGGGCAAAACAAACACATCGGCCCCGCGCAAGATCTCGATGCGCTGCTGCTCGTCGGCAATATACCCCAGCCAGTGGATCCCATGTTGAAGGGTATAGAAGGGCTTGAGGGTGTTGAGCAACGGCCCATCCCCCACAATCAGCAGACCGCACTTCTCCCCCATCTGGGAGTGTTTCCAAGCCTTGAGCAGGGCTTCCAGGTTTTTCTCCGGCGAGACCCGCCCCAGATAGACAAAGATCCGCTCCAGTCCCAACCGCTGTTTGAGGGTTGAAGGCCCAGGCGAATACTTGTCCACATCCACGCCATTGGGAATGACCACCACCTGCTGGGGACGCACCCCCAGTTTGACCAAGATCTCCCGTTGCGTCTCTGAGAAGACAATGGTGCGGTGATAATTGGCCAAACAAGGGGCGTAGAGTTGATAGGCCAAGTATTGGGTGCGGGAGGCGATGTTGCGCCGCCGCCGATCGAAGGCCGGGTGAAAGGTGGCCACCAGTGGCTGGTTGAGCTCCCCACAGATCTCCGGCAGCACGAAGTCAATGGGAGAAATCGTCAAGGAGGCATGTACCAGATCCGGCTGCAGTTCCCTGAGGGCCTGGGTGAGCACCCGCTTGGCGTTGGGGGCCGGGATCGTGTAAATTTGCGACTTATACAGACAGGGGAGGGAAACGTCGCGGCGATCCAGCTCTGCCCGCCAGCCTTCACCTCCACGAGAGCCGGGATCCCAAGTGGGCGGTTGGCCGTCGTTGGTGAAGTGAAAAAAGCTCACTTGATGTCCCCGATCCAACAGGCCGTTGGTCACCTCACGGCTGTAGGTGACATTGCCACAGAAAGGTGTTTTCTTGCCTATCCAGGCGATGTGCATGGGCGGATCCCCGCAAAGGCGAAGCGCCGAGCTGCAAGGAGGGTCTCGACTTTTGAGCCTCTACAAGAGTAGCAGAGTTAGCTGCTGCCTTGGCCCCAGCTTCGAGAGGGTTTCACCAGCCTTCTCTGCCCAATAGGCTCCAGGTGTACAGCCCCGCCAGAGCGGCCAGAGCAGCCAGGCCTAAAAACATCCCGGAAAGGCCAAAGTAGGTTTCCGCCAACCCCGTCAAGACCAGAGGCAAACTGAGGGCGATATTGGCCACATTGTTCTGGAGCCCAAAAATCTTGCCTCGCAGATGATCTGGCGTTTCCTCCTGGATCAAGGTTTGCATCGGCACCGCCACCAAAGCCCCGCCACAGCCTAACAGAGCAATCCAGCCCAAGCTGAGCAACAACCAGTGGGTCGTCCAAGATAGGGCTGCCAGAGACCCACAGAGCAGCAGGGATCCCAGCCCGCTCCAGGCGCGGCAGCTCACCCGGCGGCCCGCATGCCCCACCCAAAAGGCGCCGATCCCCATGCCCAGGCCGGCAGCGGCCAACAACACCCCAAACTGATCCGGCCTCAGCTCCGGCATCACTTCGGCCATGCGCACCGCCAAAACGGCCAGTGCCGCAAACAGCGAGTAGAGCACCACCACCTGCAGCAGAGCAGCCCGGATCAGGGGCATCTGGCCGACATATTGCAAGCCCAACTGGAGATCTTCCCAAAGGTGGGGGGCTTCCCAAGGCCGGGGCTCCAGCTTCTCGTGGGGTTGTAGCAGCAACAGCAGGGATCCGGCCAAGAGGTAGGCTCCCCCCACCAACAGCTCCGGCCCCACCTCCCAGCCCGGCAACCAATGGCGCACCCAATGATCCGCCAGGGTTAACAGCGGTTCCCCCACAGCAAAGCCAACAATCAGCGAAGCCATCATCGTGGTGGTGTAGAGGGAATTGGCCGCCAGCAGCTCTCGCTTCGGCAGGATCAAGGGCAAAATCGCCTGTTCAGCAGGAGCAAAAAACTGGGTCAGGGTCGAGACGGCAAGGCTCACCAGCAACAGCCCGACAAACCCCAAGGGGATCCCCGGCCAAAGGTCGCGCCCGGCGGTGAGCCAGAGCAGCAGCGGCAACAGCAACACCAGGATCCCGCGCGCCAGGTTGGAGAGCACCAACACCCCTTTTTTTAGCCAGCGATCCACAAATACCCCTGCCAGGCTGCCCAGTAGCATCGCCGGCAGCGTAAAAGCCAGCATGATGGCCGAGACCCAACCGCTAATAGAGGCTCCTTCTGGCTGAAACTTGCGGGCAATCAACCCAATCAGCAGCACCAACAACACTTTGTCCGCCAACTGCGAACACACCTGCCCCGTCCACAGCAGCAGAAAATTGCGTCGGCGCAGCACAGCAACAAAGTTTCTCAGGCCCGGCTCAGATAAACCTTGATTTTCCTCTTCTTTTTGGGGATCCTCGGGAAGTGGATCTGGTGAGGGATCCCCAGAGGAGCACTCCGGCGAGCTCAGGGTGGGGCTTGCTGTCGGCTCAGGCAAGAGAGCTTCTGACTTCAGCACCCAAGTTGGCGCTGATGCAGGCTGGAAATCCCGAAGGCAGGAGTTGGGGTGGCAGACCTCTGCCCCTCCTTCCGGCCTGTTCCATTGTTGCTCCAAAGTCATAAAGTCATAGTGCTCCGCGGCTGACCTGCCCATTTCCCCGACGTCGGCCCCACAACGGAGGATCCCGTCAGCCAAGAAGGGCAGGTATGGGGTGCCCCGATCTTATCCTGGCCTGCCCTCCCCTCAACCCATTCAAATCTTAGGAATCGGCAGGCTTACCCTTTGTCGGCAGATAAGGAGCGCAAGGGATCCGGGATCGACTCGCTAGGAGCCACGAAGCTGCCCATTTCTACAAAAGTCAGGCGCACCTTCAGCCAGCGAATGAAATCCTCGTTGGTTGAGACCACTGCCCCCAGTGGGCCGCTCAGCTTGTCCCGCAAAGGCTTCAACGGTGGGGCTTCCATAAAAGCCGGCTGCGGCACCCAGAAGAAATCGACAGGGCGGCGGCGCTCCTCGTAGTGTCGGCGACGCTCCTCCAGCACCTCTTCCAGGGGCTCAGAACGTAAGAAAGACAGGCTGGCAACGACAAAGTGATAGGTCATCGGCTCGACAACAGACATAAAGTTGCTATGAAGCTGCTAACGATAGAGGCTAGGGCCGGACATCCACGGCTAAGAGGGACCCTTCCCTGCAGGCCCTCTCCCTCAGAAATGGGCAGATTTAAGCAGATGCGGGGCCGGATCGCGGGAGCTACAGAGGAGCCGACAGTCTTCCAACTGCCGCAGGACGGGCAGCCGCGCCATCACTTCTTCAGGCGGCATGGCGTGTTCGGAAGCCTGTTTGAGGGTGGGCAGAGCCTGGGCTGCCCATTCCCGAGCCCAGGTAGTGGACTCAACTGTTTCCTTCTGCTCCAACAGCTCTTGGCAAAGGGCGATTGAGCGCTCCAGGTCACCACTACCCTGATAGGCCATGACCAGAGCCACACGAGCCAAAGCGCAGTCTTCCGGATTTGCCCTAGAGCCATTGCGCTCTTGCTTCTCTTGGATTGAGCAGCAGTAGCAGAACGACTCGAGAAGATTGATCGCCTCCAGGTAGCGCTCCTGCTTGAGAGCAGTGATGCCGGCGCGGAGGGATCCATGGGGGTGGGACATGAGCCTAAGCGGAAGAAAAGAGTTTAGACGGACTTGCGCCCAAGGGTTATCCAGTTAACAACCCGTCTTCTTATCCAAGGTTTCGTGTCTAAAACTACTATACACCCTCTGGACAAGTGACCGCCGATTTACCAGCTAGCGCCGTAGGGCCCCACCTTGCAAGGCGGGGATTAGAAGCTGATATCTTGCCTGCTGGGATGGCCTTGTGCCGTCCCTCCCTGGAGGGGCACGGGTGGTCAACCGCCTTAAAAACCCAAGCTAGCTACAGGCGGCGGGTTCCCCTAGAAGGGTGCTCAACTTTTGCGGGCCAAGGTGTAGGCGCTGACGTAGTGGGTTTCTCGGCGCAACACTTCACAGCCCGCCTGCTGCAGGCGCGCCCCCAGATCGTCGCGGATGTAGTCCCGGTAGTAGGGTTCGTGGAAGGTTTGCGCAAAAGCTTCCATCGTCTCCTCCAGCTCCGGCGAGTCCAGCAGTTGCACCGAGTCGCAAATGACGATCACGCCCCCCGGCTTCACCACGCGGCTCATCTCGTTGATGACATTTTGGCGGGCTGGGCCGGGCAGCTCGTGGAAGAGAAACACGCTGACAACCGCATCAAAGGTGGCGTCGGCGTAGGGCATGGCCTCGGCGTTGGCGCGGATGAGCTGCGGCAGCTCCCCCGGCAGCTCTTGCAACAGCCGGTTGGCCTTGCGCAGGTAGGCAGGGGAAAGATCCAAACCATACAGCGCGGCTTTGGGCAGGGATCCCCGCAGCAGGCGCAGCGTGCGCCCGGTGCCACAAGCTACATCGAGAATGTGGGGAGCCGACAGGGCGGGATCGAGAGCATCTTTGAGCAGGCGGATCACCCGCCGCCGCATCGCATCTGCCGTGCCACCAAACAGCAGTTCCACCTGCAGGTCGTAGAGCTCAGCCGAGCTGTCGCTCAGGTAGCCGTTGGTTTGGTAATGAAAATTTTGCAGGTAGTATTTTGGATAGCCTTCTGTGGAGATGTCCTGAGAAAACTCTTGGTAGCGCTTGCTGTGTACCCGCTGAGTGATCTGCGGCAGATCCAGCCATACCTGCGGGTAGTAGCGGGCAAAGTCCAGCCAGGGGTTGTCGAAAAGAAGCGCGTGAGGGTAATAACCTGCCTCGGCATCTTGCCAATCGACCTGGAGCAGCCGTTCGTAACGAGCCCGCAACTCTTGCAAAGTAGCTGCGCTGAGCTTCACTCGCTCCCGCGGCGGCAGGGTTTTCCCGGAGGAGAAGCTCTGCAGATCCCTGAGCACAGAGAGCATCAGCTCCGAAGCCTGGGTGGAGAGAGCCTTATGGGCAAAGCCAAAGAGATTTTTACCCCACTGAAAAGTGCGGTAGGCAGCTTCTCCGACTGGAGACGGGATCGGCAGCGACAGCTCGGAGCTCAACTGTAGGCTCATAACCCTGCAAGGTGCGAATGCTTAATGTTTGTTTACGTTAGATTATAGCAAGGCAGCGATGGGAAACCGGCAAGTTCTGGGCCTTGGGAGAGTCGGCGAAGTTGGAGCTGTAGATCGCCAATCACACCCCACTTCCCTAAGAGGGAGAGTACTCTATTGGTGTCCCCGGAAGGACGTCCCCGATGCCCCATGCACTGGAGGAAGGGGCTGAGCAGGTCGAGCAGATGGGAACAGAAAAGGGAGTGCCCCGAGCATGACAGCCAAGACGGTGTTGGTCATTGACGATAGCATCATGATCCGCAAGATGGTGGCCAGCATCTTGGCTGACCAGTTTCAGGTGCTGGAGGCCAAAGATGGCCTAGCGGGCTTGGAGGCTGCCAAAAAACATCACCCCGACCTGATCTTGCTGGATTTTGTCATGCCCAAGATGGACGGCTATGACACATTGCAGGCCATCCGGCAGGAAGAGAGCCTGAAGAATACCCCCGTCATCATCATGTCGGGGATGAAAGAGCAGGTAACAGCCCGCATCCCTGAGCCTTTTGTCGATTTTGACTTCATTGAAAAGCCGTTTGAGGCGGAAGCCCTTCTGGCTCGCATTCAAAAGGCCCTGCAAGTGACCCCGGCGGCTGCGCTGGAGCCCGGATCGGAAACCAACACTCAATTGCTCTTGAACAAGCTCACCGCCATCGAGACGCTGCTCATCCAAGGTACGGAAAACCTCATCCAGCGGGAGGTGGTGACGCGGCTTGCCAGCCTCAACCAGCGCCTGGAGCGTCAGGAATCTTATAGCGCTAACCTGGAAGAGCAGATCCGTAAGCTCACCAGCGAGGTGGAACGGCACAGCCAGGGCCTGGCCCTGATCGTCAGGGAGCTGCGCCATATTCGTAAACTGTTGGGGGGATCCTGATGTCTGAGCGCGCCTATCGGCACCTGGATGCGGTGACGGCCCTGTTCGTGGCCGTGCTGCTGATTTCCAACATCGCCTCCACTAAGATCGTGCTTTTGGGGCCGTTTACCTTCGATGGCGGCACCATCCTCTTTCCCCTCAGCTACATTTTCGGCGACATTCTCACGGAGGTCTACGGCTATGCCCGCTCGCGGCGGGTGATCTGGCTGGGGTTTTTCTCGGCGGCCCTGATGTCGGCGACCTTCATGATCGTGGGATCCCTGCCGGCAGCCCCCGACTGGCCCTATCAGGAAGCCTACAACCAGATCCTCGGCCTCACCCCCCGTATTGTGCTGGCCAGCCTGATTGCCTACTGGAGCGGCAGCTTCGCCAATGCCTACGTGCTGGCGCGCCTAAAGGTGTGGACGCGGGGACGCTGGCTGTGGACGCGCACCATCGGCTCCACCCTGGTGGGCCAAGCGGTGGACACGGGCCTGTTTATTCTCATCGCTTTCTGGGGGGTGTTTCCCGGTCTCGTGAGCCTCATCGTCTCCAACTACGTGTTCAAGTGTGCCGTTGAGGCAGTCTGTACGCCTCTGACCTACGCCATCACCGGCTGGCTGAAGCAACAGGAACAGGAAGACTACTTTGACGTGGCAACCGACTTCAACCCTTTCCGAATGCAGTCTGTATCTAGATAGTTCATCCATCCAGCGGCTGCCCCGACGGATCTGGCCTTGAGAGGGATCCCAGTTTTGGTATAGTCAGAGCGTTATCTATCTTATCTACCCTGCCGCCGGTGCGCAGCGAGCCGGATCAGGTTGGGTAGCCCGGTGTTGTCGGGAGCTTTTATCCAAGACAAGACTTTTGTGAGGGATCCAGACCATGATGCTCATTTTCCAAATTGCTTTGTTGGTGTTGGTGCTGTACAGCTTGCTGCTGGTGGTGGCGGTGCCGGTGCTCTACAGCTCGGCCAGCGACTGGAGCCGGGCCAAGAATGTGATTTTGGTGGGATCCCTGCTCTGGGTGCTGATGGTGATCGGGGTGGGGGTACTCAGTTTCTTTAAGTGATCCTCCCAGCAGGATCCTTCGACGCCCATCCCCCAGGCTCCTGGACGTTCCAGAGCATCAGGGTTGCGACTGTGAGGTTCTGGTGGTGGGGAAAAACTGCGCATCTCCGCACCCGAGTGGGCCCTGGGCGCTCCCGGTGGAAGGGATCCCGCCCCTTACAATGGATAGCAATTCAATCTCATGGCCTTGCTGCTCGCTCGGCCGGCGGCAAGGTGAGCCTGTGCCGAAGTCTTTTGGGAGGTTTGGGTGTTGAGAGCAGTGAAGCGTTCGTGGGGCCTCCGCTTGGCCCGGCTGGGGACGAGGCTGATTTTGGCAGGCTTGTTGGTAGGGGCGCTATCCCCTTTGGCAAAGGCACAGTCGGGCTTTGTCATCACCGGCAGCGAGGGGGTGCCTGTCCTCAGCTATCGGCTGGATTTTCGCGGCATTCGCGGTCGGCTGGATCGCTATCGCCTGAAGATCCCACCGCAGGATGTGGCGGTGGCGGAGGTGCAGATTAGCGCGGATAGGAACTTTGATGCCGTCATCGATCCCCAGAATGTGCGCCTAGAGGTGGAGGGCAAGTCGGTGGAGCTGGCGGAAGTGTACTGGAACGAGGAGTTTCGCTCTTTGGAGGTGGTGGCCCGTCAACCCATTGCCGCCGGCCAGGAGATCCGCTTGGTGCTCTCCAATGTGCGCAACCCTTCCGCTGCCGGCATCTACCGGGTAGAGGCGCGGGTACGGGGAACAGAGCCCAACCCGCTCTTCCGCAAGGTGGGCAACTGGCTCATCACCATCGACGATCCGGAGCGGCTCACCTTCTGATGGCCGCTGCATCTGGTTTCAACAACCCCAAGGGATCCCCATCTCCCCTCTCCCTCAGGGAGAGGGGCTGGGGGTGAGGGCCTCAGGGAGAGGGGCTGGGGGTGGTCGCGTGAGCGGCGCGGAGCGCTTGGGCCTCAGGGAGAGGGGATCTCCCCTCCAGACAGTAGCCTGGCATACAGGGAGAGGTTGTCTTTGGTGCTAGCCGACACCTGGTATCCCAACTGGTGGCAGGCCCTGCTCTTGGGCATGGTACAGGGGATCACTGAATTTCTGCCCATCAGCAGCACGGCGCACCTGCGGGTGGTTCCGGCTTTGCTGGGCTGGCCAGATGCAGGCGCTTCCTTTGCGGCGGTAATCCAGTTGGGCAGCTTGGGGGCGGTGTTGATCTACTTTGCCTCTGATCTGCGCCAGGTGCTCCTTGGCTCCTGGAAGGCTTGGCAGGAGCGAGATTTCCAGCAGGAGTCTTGGCGGCTGCTGATAGGGATCCTGGTGGGGACGTTGCCGATTGTGGTTGCCGGATGGGCCGTCAAGGCCATTTGGGGATCCCCACCCCGCCAGTTGGGGGTAATTGCTGCTGCCGCCATTGGCTTGGCGCTGGCTTTGGGCTGGGCGGAACGGGTGGGGAAACGCCGGCGAGATCTGCACAGCCTGGGCATTGGGGATGGGCTCTGGGTGGGGCTGGCCCAGGCTTTGGCGTTGATTCCAGGGGTATCCCGCTCCGGTGTGACGCTGACGGCGGCTCTGTTGCTGGATTTGCAGCGCTCGGCTGCCGCCCGCTACTCCTTTTTGCTAGGGATCCCGGCCCTCTTTTTGGCGGGGGTGGCGGAGTTCATCTCCGAGTTTAAGGCAGAGGCGCTGCTGTCGCAGGGGTTGGGGATGCTCTCGGCCTTTGTTTTCTCCTACGGGTCCATCGATTGGCTCATTCGATTTTTGCAGCGCAGCAGCACCTGGCTGTTTATCGCCTACCGGATTGGGTTTGGCCTGTTCATTTTCCTGGGACTGGCCCTGGGGTTCTTGCAACCTTAAGCCGACTTAGCGCCTTGGGCAGGTACTCCCCTAGGTGGGCCGGATCCACCCCTGTTAGACCCCGCTCCCCCGCCAACTGGATAGCGGCTTGGGCATGCCACCACACTCCGGCACAGGCACAACTGAGCAGCTCCGCGATCCCCATCGACTGACCCAGTTGGGCCCTTCTGCGCGCCACCAGGCCGCCGATTAAGCCAGTTAGGACATCGCCGCTGCCACCGCGGGCCAAAGCCGGTGTGCTCTCCGGGTTGACCCAGCATTCCCCCGTAGGAGAGGCGATGACCGTCCGTGCTCCCTTTAAAACCACCACCGCTCCACTCTGGGCTGCTGCTCTCTGGGCTGCCTCCATGCGATCCGCAAGCGGGATCCCTGGAAAAAGCCGGCGAAACTCCCCCAGGTGGGGGGTGAGGATGGCTTGGATCCCGTTTTCTTGCAAGCGCTCCACCCCCATCTCCGCCAGGGCATTGAGGCCATCGGCGTCGATAACCCAAGGGATCCCGGCCCAATCCTGCAGCAAGCTCTCCAGCAGCAGCCAGCGGGTTTCTCCTAGGCCGGGCCCCACCGCCACCGCCTGGAAAGGTTTTTCGCCCAGCGGCGGCAGAGCCGGGATCCCTTCCCAGGGGTGAACCAAGGCTTCCGGCAAAGTGCTGTGAATCAGCCCCTTCAATTCCGCCGGCACCGCCAGGGTTACCATGCCCACGCCACTGGCGCGGGATCCCAGCCCGGCCAACACTGCCGCCCCGGCATAGGCCGCCGACCCTGCGACCACTAGCAGGGATCCCTGGCGATATTTGTGGGTATCCAAAGGTGGGTCAGGGGGAAAATGGGGCCAAGGGTTCAGCAACAACTGGGGAGCCGCCTCTGCCGGGCAGGCCCAGGGGGGGATGCCAAAATCAAGGCGATGCAGCCGTCCCACCCAGGGCAGAGCCGCCTCCTGCCACAGGCCCCGTTTCCAGAGGCCGAGGGCATAGGTGTGGCTGGCGCGGATGCAGCAGCCCCAGATCTCACCTGTCTGGTCGTTGAGGCCAGAAGGCAAGTCCAGGCTGAGGATGGGAATGCCGCTGCCGTTGGCCCACTCCACCGCCCCCGCCCAGGGATCCCCCAGGGGCCGGTTTAGGCCAATGCCAAAGAGGGCGTCGATGAGCAAGTCGCAGTCGGCCAACGCCTCCACCCGCTCCACAAACTCCGCCCCTAGAGCCCTGAGGTAGCGGGCGTGGTCGGCGGTTAGGGGTTTGAGATCCGGCTTCCCCAGCCAAACCTTTACCCCCTTTTGGGCTAGCCGCAGCTCTCGCCCAACCACCAAGCCGTCGCCGCCATTGTGCCCCGTGCCGCAGAGGATGCCGATGCGCTGCACCTGGGGAAAATCCTGCTGCAACTGGGCAAAGGCGGCCAGCCCCACCTTCTCCATCAGGGCGGCCACGGGCATGCCGGCAGCGAAGATCTCCTCCTCGAGGCGCCGCATCTGCGCCGAGCTGACCAGGGCGGTGGCCGGGTCAAGGGAGTTGAGGACGCTGCGCTGCTGGGGCAAAGAGGGCTCTGGCATGGCGGTCATGGCTGAGGGGGGCTTATGGAGCTCAGCTCGATCACATTCCCGTCGGGATCCCGAACAAACACAGCCGCCCGCCCGGAAGCGCTGGGCTGCACCTCGTAGCCTGCCTGCAGCAAGCGGGCCTTCACCGCCTCCAGATCTTCCACTCCCAGCGCCACGTGGGGATGGCGCCCCCACTTCGCCTTGCTGCCACGACTGGCTTGCTGCCCTTGGTCAAGTGGCTCCTCAGTGACAATCAAATGAATCTGCGAAGACCCCACCTGGTACCAAGCACCGGGAAAGTTAAAGGGAAACCGTTCTGCCTTGGGGATCCCGAGCACGGTTCCGTAGAAATGCTCGGCCCTGGCCAGATCGCTAACCCAAAGGGCGGTGTGCAGGTGCTGATAGGTGCTCATGACGTTGCTTGGGCGCAAGTTCCTGAAGCTGTCGAGAGAAAGTGTAAGGATTTTCTCCAAAAGACCTGTTCCGCCTGTGCGCTAAGGTGGAACTAGGGCAGCGGCGACGAGAATATCCTCTATCTTGCTTCTTGCCTAGGGGTTGGTCTATGGGATCCCGCACCAAGTTTTTCGGCACCGTCTTGGCCATGCTGGCCGTCAACAGCATCTACATGCAATTGCAGCAGCTTGCCCTGCGGCTGGAAGAAGAGGTAAACCCGGCTCCCTCAGAGCAGGCTGCTCCAGAGTCCCAGAGCAACGCTCAGCCGCCGCATCCCTGGGGTCATCTGGCCCAAGTTTTCCGGCATTGGGTCGAGGCCAGTCCCCTGTAACCCTAGCCTCGGAGCCAAGAGGCAGTTTGCAAAGGGGATCAAACCCCGTACCATAGAGGAGCAGGCTCCCCTTTCTTGCGGTTCACAGTTCGGATACTCACCATGACTCAGCCGTCAGCAGCCTCTGGGCAAAAGCCGATTGTTGTCGCCCCTTCGATTCTTTCGGCGGATTTTAGCCGCTTGGGGGAAGAAGTGCGGGCGGTGGACGAGGCGGGGGCCGACTGGATCCACGTGGACGTCATGGATGGCCGCTTTGTGCCCAATATTACCATCGGCCCGCTGGTGGTGGAAGCGCTGCGCCCGGTTACGGCCAAGCCTCTGGACGTCCACCTGATGATTGTGGAGCCGGAAAAGTATGTGGCCGACTTTGCCAAGGCGGGGGCCGACATCATCTCCGTTCATGCCGAGTCCAGCTCTACCATTCACCTGCACCGCACCCTCAGCCAAATCAAGGATCTGGGCAAACAGGCAGGTGTGGTGCTCAACCCCGCTAGCCCCCTGGAGCTCATCCAGTACGTGCTGGATCTGGTGGACCTGGTCTTGATCATGAGCGTCAACCCCGGCTTTGGCGGCCAGAGCTTCATTCCGGCGGTGGTGCCCAAGATTCGCCAACTGCGGGCCCTGTGCGACGAGCGCGGTCTGGATCCCTGGATTGAAGTAGATGGCGGCCTCAAGGCCAGCAACGCCTGGCAGGTCATCGAGGCGGGGGCCAACGCCATTGTGGCCGGCTCGGCAGTGTTCAAGGCCAAAGACTATGCGGAGGCTATTCGCGCTATCCGCAACAGCCGTCGCCCGGAGCTGGTAACGGTTTGATTTGAGCTTATCGATTGGGGAAAACCGTGCTCTTGAGCCCCTCCTAGGCCAAGGTACAAAAGAGAGGGAAGAAGACCTAGCGCCCCTCAATCTTGGCCCATTGCGAATGGCCACAGCTCAGCGGCAGGGATCCCTTCTGGTGGTGAGGACGGGCTCGAAATTCTAGCGCAGAGCGGCGGTCTCCTTCTGGGCAGCCGCAGGGGCTGCGCCGTCCTCTACGGCAGTCTGGCTCAGGCAATGAGGAGGGTCGGAAGGGGGAACGATCGGCTGAGGCGAGGTAGGGCTGAAAAAAACTTGGCAGAACGGCAGGCGGCTGTTGCGCTGAATGTCAGCAAGGTAAGGAGAAGGGATGGTGCCCCAGTAGGCGCCCAGCACCTGCCGGTCGGGATCCTCCGGCAGCACCTGGTAGTGCAACATCAAGCGGTTATCGGGGAACCAAGCGCGAACAAGCCTTTGCAGTTGCCTCAAATTGAAGCCCGGCTCTTCCGGGTTATGAATCAGGTGCATCCCCGCCAAGCGTCCGCCGACAAAATAGGCTTGCACATAAAACCCGCGGGCGTAGAGGGGGGGCTCTGAAGGATCCCGCGATGAAGGGGCATCCGGCAGGTAGAGGGCCTCACCGCCTGGGCGCAGTTGCCAGCGGCTCCAGCGGGGATCCTCGCGGTCGCTAGCAATGGTCTCCCAATTGTTGGCGCGGGCGTAGCTCAAGAAGCGCTCCTCCACCATGCCCAAATAGAGCATTTCCATTTGTAGGGGCAGTCGGGCCCGCGTTTGCAATAGGGGCAGAGTGCGCACTTCTCCTTGCTTGAGCACCAAAACTTCCGCCAAGGCAGGGCGCGGTTCCCACGCCAGCAGCGCCGCCAGGATACCGGCTCCGAGGGCTCTGCCAAGGCCGGCCAGCCCTCGCCGTGCCGAGGCCCGCAGCAACAAGAGAAGGAGTTTGACAGGGGGCAGCTCAAATCGAGGCTGCGCCCCGCCCAACACGGCAACGGAAGCAGAGACGTAAGATGAGATCACGGGGAAATTCGAAGAGCCGGGAAGACAATAGAGGCTATGGATGTCCTATTTTATCCACAGCGCTAGGGTTCTTTGAAAATTTTAATCTGCTGCCCTGGGTGAACCTTCTTGCCGACAGCGGATGGATCAAAACCGGTCTCCAAATGGGCGCGACTGCCGAGAACCTCCCTCCTCGACCCCAGGGCCGGGGCTCGTCGTCATTGCTGGCCCCACCGCCACCGGCAAGTCGCGCCAGGCGCTGCTGCTGGCCCAACGGCTGGGATCCCCGCTGTTAAACGCCGACTCTCGCCAGGTGTACCGGGAGTTCGACATCGGCACCGCCAAGCCCACTCCCGCCGAGCGGGCCCTTTGGCCCCATGAGTTGATTGACTTTGTGGATCCCCGCCACACCTACACCGTGGCCGAGTTCCAGCAGGCGGCCCGGGCGCGCATTGCCGCGGCCCATCGGCAGGGACAGACTCCCATTCTGGTGGGGGGGACGGGCCTCTACATCCAATCCATTACTGCAGGGCTGGGGATCCCGGCAGTTCCGCCGCAGCCTCAGTTGCGCACCCAATTGGAGACGTGGCCACCTGAGATCCGCTACGCCTGGCTGCAGCAGTTGGATCCCGTGGCCGCTCGGCAGATCCACTCTCATGATGAAGTGCGCACCCTGCGGGCCTTGGAAATTATTTACACCACCGGGAAACCGGCCTCTTGCCTACGGCAGGCCCATCCTCCCCACTACCCCATCTTGATCTTGGGGCTGCGCTGCTCGATGCCCCGTCTGGAACAACGTATTGCCCGGCGCACGGCGGAGATGATGGAGAGGGGGTGGATCGAAGAGGTAAAAACTCTGCGGGAGCGCTATGGGCCGGACTTGCCCCTCTTGCAAACTTTGGGCTATGCGGAGATCGGCGCTTACCTAGAAGGGCGGATCCCAGAGGCGGAGCTGCAGCCTTTGATTGTGCGGCGCACCCGCCAGTTTGCCAAGCGGCAGATGACCTGGTTTCGGGCCATGCCAGGGATCCAGTGGCTGGACTGCGAGGCCGAGGATCTGCCCGAGCAGATCTGGGAGCGGGTTAAAGCCTGGATGGCAGCTCAGACCACTGCTGAAACCACTCCCGCCGCCGCTGAGCATCGGCTTTCCGATCGGTGAGGATCTCCAACACTCGCACCCCTTGGGCGGGCAAGGGATCCAAGGCTTGGGCCAGCTCTTCCCACGTCTCTAGCCGCCGGTGGGGAATGCCATGGGCCTGGCAGAGGAGGGCAAAATCCACCGCCTGGGGAGTGGCGAAGTAGGGCTCAAAGGGTGGGCCCGCCTCAGCAATGGGCAGCAGCTCGAAAATCCCACCCCCCCGGTTGTTGATGAGGAGGATAGTCAGGGATCCCTGCAGGTAAGGGCTAAGCCGCAGGCCGCCGCAGTCGTGCAAAAAGGCCAGATCCCCGGTCAGCAGCACTGTTGGCCGATGGCGGTGGGCCACCCCGAAGGCGGTCGAGAGAATGCCGTCAATGCCGTTGGTGCCGCGGTTGAAGTAGGGCCGGATGCGGCGGTCGTTGGGCGGCCAAAACCACTCCACATCCCGCACCGGCGTGCTGTTGGCAATCACCAGGGGCGTCTCCGGCGGCAGGTGGTGGGCCAGCCACCAGGCGATCTTGCCCTCAAACCACTCCGGCAGGTCAGCCATGGTCTGGTCTAGGGTGGCGCGGATTTGCGCTTCGGCTGTCAGCCAGCCCTGCAGAAAAGCTGTTCGGGGGGCTGGAGTTTTGAATGTTGCTTCCGGGATCCCGGCGGCCAGCTCTTCCACAGCAAAGGGCAAATGGGTGGTGGGGTTGTGCAGAGGATCCCCGTTCTCGGGCCGGGGATCGAGCAGCCAGGTGCGGGGGCGAGCTTTGGCCAGGGTTTGCCGCAGCGCTTTGCTGGTGGGCAGGGATCCCAGTTGGATGACTTGTTCCGGCCAGAGCTGGGGGCCATCCTGCTGCAGGAGGAGGTCATAGGTGGTGATGAGATGGGGGTTGAGGGAAGCGTAGTTGCGCAGAGGGGAGAGTCCCTCCGCCAACACCGGCCAGCCCAGGGCCAGCGCCAAGCGGGCCACCGCTTCTGCATAACGCTGGGGATCCGCCGGTTGGGCCGGCCCCGCCAAGATCACCCCCCGCTCACAGCCGCGCCACTCCTGCCAAAAGGAAGCTGTTGACGCGAACGCAGAACCGGCAGCCAGGCCAGATGGGGGGATAACCCCGCGGAAAAAGGTCTTCTCAAACTCCGGATCTTCCTGCAAATGAACCAGGGGCGCAGTGCTGCCATCGGCAACGGGAGCTAGGGGATCTCGCAAGGGCACATTCAAATGCACAGGGCCGGGAAAGGGGTAAAGCGTGCGCTCCCAGGCGTGAACCAGGGCTTGGCGGAGATAGGCCAGGGCTTCTGGCTCCGCGCTGGGCAGGGCCAATTCCGCTTGCCAGTTGGGGTAGTGACCGTAGAGCTTCACCTGGTCGATAGTCTGCCCGGCGCGGCAGTGGCGCAGCTCTGGGGGCCGATCCGCCGTCAGGATCAACAGGGAAAACCCACTTTCGGCTGCCTCAAGGAGAGCCGGGAAAAAATGGGCGCCAGCGCTGCCGGAAGTACACACCAGAGGGATGGGCTGCCGAGTTCGCTGGGCCAAGCCGAGGGCAAAAAAGGCCGCCGACCGCTCATCCAGCACTGGAATGGCCTCGATCTCCGGATGCTGCGCCAGGGCATAGGTGAGGGGGGCAGAGCGGGATCCCGGGCACACCACCGCCAGGCGACAGCCCAGCCGGCTCAGGGTCTCGGCCAACAGGGATCCCCAGAGGGCGTTGAGGTTGCGCCAATCCAGCCGCCTTGGCGAGACAAAGTTTTCACCGGTCACAGCGGAGTCAACGTGTTGAGATCAAATCGGGATCCCGGCGGCAAAAAGTGAAGGCGGGCATTGTGCAGCCGAAAATACTCGTCCGCTGCCGCCTCCTGAACGGTCGAGTACAGTTGCGTCCCGTCCACAATCGTCACCGTGCCCAAGCCGATTACCTCCATCACATTGTTGGCCTGGATCACCACCGCCGTATTCTCATCGATGCCGATGCCCAGGCACTGGGGGTAGTGGGCCACCGCTGTAACCAACCGCACCAGGCGATTGCGCTGATGGAAGTGCTGATCGATGATGACGCGAGGCAAAAGGCCCAGGCCCGTCTTCACCGTTACAATTGCCGGCGTGGGAGGTTCCCCGCTGTAGCCGCGGGAGATCATCTGCTGTCCCAAGGCAGAAGCTCCGGCGCTGGTTCCGGCAATCACCGTCTGTCCTCGCTGCCACTGCTGCCGAATGGCCTCCATCAACTCGCTGTGGGCCAGCACCTCCGCCAGCCGCTCCTGATCCCCACCCGTGAAGTAGATGCCGGTGGAGGAGCGGATTTTCTCGACGTTATCGGGATCCCTCGCCTCCATCGGGTTGCGGATATCCAGCACCTGCAGGCTGGCCGCCCCCATCTGCTGAAAAATATTGGCGTAGACCTCCCCCAGCACCGCCGGGATCCCAGAAGCCGCAGGCACGATGGTGATGTGGGCCGACCTTCCCCCCGCTCGGCGGAAGAACTCCCAAAGGATGTGGCATTCCTTTTCCTTGTCCTCTGCTCCCCCAACGGCAATGAGGTCGGAACGGGCGATGCTGGGATCCCTCACGGTAGGGTAGGGTTGGGCAGCGTGGGTCGGGGTGGAAGGAACTCCGTTCCACCCCAGCTCACGGTGGGCAGCAGAGACATCAGGCAAATGGGGCATGGAGCGCGAGAAAGATTAAAATGGACACATTTCACTTTCACTATGCTACGGCTTGAGATTCGGTTTGGCGCAGCGCCATTCCAGATTTCACGGCGGAGCTAGGAGTGGGTTAGGGGTCGCGAAAGGGGGAATAATGTTCATAAGAACACCCCTCGTTTCGTCCTTCGGTTACCCAGCGGGAGCATCCATGGCCAGAAAACCTGACGGATACCTTGTCCACATCATGCTGGAAGGTGGACAAACCATGCAAGTGCGGGTCAAAGAGGCCAGAGAATACACAGAGTTGATCAACAACCTGATGGTGGGCGGCGAAGAGTTCATCACCTTGCCCAAGCAGATGGACAATGAGTACATGATTGTGCGTCCGCAGCGGGTCTCGGGCGTGTCGGTGGAGGCGATCTACGCTTCCAGCGTCGGCATCGACCTATAGAGCTCAAGGTCAGGGATCCCTTGAGGGTCGTCGGCCTAAGTTGCAACACAAAGCCCCCACCACCGGGGGCAGGGGCTGCCAGAGAACTAGACCCCGCAGGATCTAGAACTTCCCTACCGACAGGTTAGATCTGCGGGGGCAGGATCACCTTGTCGATGACGTGGATGACGCCGTTGACGGCCTCGATATCCGCGGTCACCACGTTGGCATCGTTGACCTTGACTCCATCAGCCAAAGAGATCTCCACAGGGGATCCCTCGACCGTGACCACTTCCCCAGCTTTCAGATCGTTGGAGAGAACTTTGCCGGGCACCACATGGTAGGTGAGAATTTGGGTCAATTGCTCACGGTTTTCCGGCAAGAGCAACTTCTCCAAAGTGCCTTCCGGCAGCGCTGCAAAGGCCTCGTCGGTGGGAGCAAAAACGGTGAAGGGGCCTTCCCCAGCCAGTACCTCCACCAAGTCGGCAGCCTCCAAGGCTTGGATCAACGTGGTGAAAGAGCCGGCCTCAGCCGCAACATCCACAATGGTTTTGCCGGTAGCAGCAGCGGTTTTCACGCTTTCAGAAGTTGCGCCGTAGCTGCCGGCAATGACCGCAGGGGCTGCAACCAACGTGGTGGCCGAGACAACAGCTAAGGAAAGAGCGAAGAGATTGCGAATCATGCAATGTAACCCTCCGTGAAGAGTAGGTTTATATTTATCTATGACGGGCGGGATGGAGCTGGAGTTCCTCAAAATTGAAAAAAGTCCCCAAAAAAGATATTTCCACTGCCCCAAAATACTTTTTTTACAAGGGCTGCAAGGCTAATCTCCGCTGAGGTTAGATTTGCAACAATCATCGCGGGATGGTGGTGAACAATCCAAAACAAGCTAAAAAAAGATCCCTTTAGGCTGAGGTATCCGTTACGTTTACTTACATTTATTGTTTTGTTTGTTCAAGTTAGCGATCCATTGGCAGCGCAAAAGCCGACGCCCTCGACGTGTCGGGCGAAGGGATCAACGAGCTGGTGATCTCGTAACGATCTCGGCCGTCGTGCCTACTCTTCTTCTGCCTCGAAGTCTTCGCTGTAGTCGTCCCCGATCAAGTCGTCGATGTCGTCGATGTCTTCTTCCAAAACAGCCCCAGAGACTTCAATAGGCTGCTCGATCAACCGGCCTTGCTGGCGCAACCAATCGAGAATGGAAAGGCTACTAGGGGAGGGCACCACTGTTGGCGGTTGATTGCGGGGTTCTTCGCGTAGAGAGGGATTGAAGTACATGCCGTACGCAGAAGGGGTAGTTATCGACAAAGAGAAAGCCGCCTGGGCTGATCCCAGCCCAACAGAGAGATGCAGGCTTGCCATCAGCTGTCTTTTAGCTTAGCCTACCGCTGCCAGGCTTGCAAAAAGCGGTGCAGCACCTGCTCCAGCTCAATGGCTCGTGCCGCCTTGAACAGCAACCGATCCCCGGCTTGCACCTGATCTAGCAAAACTTGCAGCACTGCCGCTGCATCCCTACAGCGTTCTGCCTGGGCTGCCGGTTTTTGGTCGAGCAGCGGCTGCATTTCTCCTTCCGGATCCAGGAGCAAAACCCAATCCAACCCCAAAGGGGCAGCCGCTCGTCCCACCTCTGCATAGAGCTGAGGTGCATGCTCTCCCAGTTCCCGCATGGGGCCGAGAACGGCCCAGCGTCGTCTCCCTGGGGTTTGGGCCAATAGGTGCAGAGCCGCTATCATCGCTTCCGGCGAGGCATTGTAGGTTTCATCCCAGATTTCCACATCTCCTGCCAGCTTGAGATGGCGATTGCGCCCCTCCAGAGGCGTGGGCAAGGCGATGGGTTCTCGGAGCGGCTCCCAATCCAGCCCCAAGCTGCGCACAGTCGCCAGCACCCCCATCCAGTTGAGGGCGTGGTGTCTTCCGGGCAGGGGCACCGGCAGGGTCAGGCCCGCCACGGTTACCGTTTGGGCTTGGGGATCCCATTCTCCTCGCAGGTCTCCTCGCTCCAGGCCATAGGTGAGAGTTGGTCCCGACCCCAGGCCGGCGGCGGTGGACAACAGCAAGGGATCTTCTCCGTTGAGCAGGGCCACTCCCTGCCCCAGCTCCTGTAGCAGCTCGCACTTGGCGGCGGCAATGGCGGCGCGGGATCCCAGCCTGCCGATGTGGGCGGTGCCGATGTGGGTAATCAAGGCGTGGGTGGGCCGGGCCATCTGCGCCAGGCGGCGAATTTCCCCAGGGCCGCGCATGGCCATTTCCAGAACCGCAAACTGATGTTCCGGCTGCAGCCGCAGCAGCGTTTGCGCCACGCCAATGTCGTTGTTGTGGTTAGCCTCGCTTTTGAGAACGCTGCCGTAGCGGGATAGGGCAGCCGCCAGCATTTCCTTGGTGGTGGTTTTGCCGGCTGAGCCGGTGATGGCCACCACCGGGATGGAGAATTGCTCCCGCCAGCCCCTGGCAAGGCGCTGATAGGCCCTCAGCGTGTCTGAAACCTGAAAATGAGGGCCTGAGGTCGGACGCTGGCTGATGACGGCAACGGCTCCCTTGCTCAGGGCTTGCGGAATAAAATCGTGTCCGTCGAAGCGTTCCCCCCGCAGCGCCACAAAAACGGATCCCGGCTGCAACTGGCGGCTGTCGGTGCAGAGGGCCTGAACCGGCAACCCCAACAGATGGGGATCTCCCCGGAGAGGGGTTTGCAGCAGATCGGCTACAGCTTGTAAGGTCAGCATCGGGCATTCTTCATAATCATTTCAAGTCATTGAGACAGTTCCCAAGCGCTCCCTCACCCCCAGCCCCTCTCCCAGCGGGAGCGCTCCCTCACCCCCGGCCCCTCTCCCAGCGGGAGCGCTCCCTCACCCCCGGCCCCTCTCCCAGCGGGAGCGCTCCCGC
>NZ_JANSJJ010000251.1:0-546 GCF_047502715.1 Synechococcus sp. H55.10 | reverse complement strand
CCCCAGGGATCGGCTGGAGGGACGAAGACAACTCCTCTGCCCAGAGATCCGCCTCCGGCCCACTGTCGGGAGCAGCCCCAAGGTCAGGCAACTGGGACAGCTCCTGCAGAGGAGAACTCTCTACTGCAAGCTCCTCGAGCTCGAACAAGGCCTCCACTCCGGCACTTGCAGCTTCGTCTGCAGCCGGGGCTTCCTCGAGGCTTGCCGCAGCAACTTGGGCCGCCAGAGGGACATCCCAGACGGCCTGACTTGTTTCCTCGGCCCCTCTCAGCTCGGTAGGCTCGACAGAGGCCAGCTCTGCTGCTGCTTCGTCCACTACTTCGCCAAACAGCTCCGCCAAATCCGAGTCCCCTCTCCCCTCTTCTGGGCTCAGCTCCTCGAACACCTGCGAGAAAGGCTCAGGGGAAGGAGGGATCAGCTCCGGCGGTGTCTCCTCGATATCGGATAGCGCTTCTGCGTTGGCAAACAGCTCGTCAAAGGCAGAGGAGGCTTCTGCTTCCAGACTTAAAGGAGTCGCTTCGAAGTCGCTTGAGCCAAAGCCTAGCC
>NZ_JANSJJ010000250.1:0-547 GCF_047502715.1 Synechococcus sp. H55.10 | reverse complement strand
CTCTAGAGGAGTTGCGGCTCATCACCTGCCACTTGGGCAATGGCTGTTCTCTGGCAGCCATTCGCGGGGGCCGCAGTGTCGACACTACCATGGGCTATACCCCCCTAGAGGGCTTGATGATGGGATCCCGCTCAGGCTCGGTGGATCCGGGGATTTTGATCCATCAGTTGCGCCGGGGCATGGACGTGGAGGAGCTTGACCGCATCTTGAACCGGGAATCCGGCTTGAAGGGCGTGTCCGGCCTCAGCAGCGACATGCGAGTTATCCTGGAAGCCATGCAGGCAGGCCATGCCCGCGCCGAGCTGGCCTTTAACCTCTTTGTCCACCGCCTGCGCAGCCAGATTGGGGCCATGCTCATGAGCTTGGATCGGCTGGATGCGTTGGTCTTCTCGGGCGGCATCGGGGAAAACGCCGCGCCAGTACGGGCAGCAGCCTGTGCCAACCTGGGCTTTTTGGGGATTCAAATCGACCCAGTTCTCAATGCTGGATCCCCGCGCAACTGCGACATCAGCACCTCTGATGCGCCAGTGCGAGTGCTGGTTATCTC
>NZ_JANSJJ010000249.1:0-548 GCF_047502715.1 Synechococcus sp. H55.10 | reverse complement strand
CTCAGCGGCAGCCCGATCTTTTTTGGCCAGGAGGCTGTCGGGGTGGTGGTACTTGCCCAGACGGCGATAGGCAGACTTGATCTCCGCTGCCGTCGCCAGCACCGAAACCCCCAACACTTCGTAGTGGGAAACTGCTTCAGACCCGCTCCCCATCATTTTGTTCTCAGAACAAACGCTCATATTGTACCTGGAGCCTACAATAATGGTGAGTTTTCCGGTGCTGCCCCATGCCGTCCTCCTCCCATCCCCTCAACGCCCTCGTGGGGGCTGCCTTTGCTGCCAGTTTGGGCTATGGGTTCCTACAATTGCTGCTCTCGATGCTGGCCAAGCTGCCGCCAATCGACCTGGAAAGCGGATCCCTGGCGCGGGGGATCAGCATTCTGGTGCGCTACCTGCTGGTGGGATCCGTTTCCCTGATCACCTTCATGTTTGTCATGGTGGGCCTGGGGCTGACAGCCTACTCGCTGCAATTGCTGGGAGAACGGCTGACCTCTTCACGGCACCCGTCCTAGCCGCAGTCGAGGGAGTTGGTTAGCCAGGACCCTGAC
>NZ_JANSJJ010000248.1:0-28923 GCF_047502715.1 Synechococcus sp. H55.10 | reverse complement strand
CTAACTCCCCTCTCCCTGAGGGAGAGGGGCTGGGGGTGAGGGTGACCTCAGGGAGAGGGGCTGGGGGTGAGGGCAGCGGCGCGGAGCGCTTGGGCTGGCGGCAAAGTGTCTTCATCCGTATTTGGCCGAGCTGAGCAGTGTGACCTGCTGGATCGGCACAGCCGTGCAAGCATTCCTGGACAGTTGCGGGCACCTACGCCGATTGCAGGCGCAGGTGCTGCACCAGAGCTTGTAATCCCAACAGATAGCTTTGCGCCCCAAAACCGCTGATTTGCCCAACCGCTACGGCGGCAATGTAGGAGTGCTGCCGGAAGGACTCGCGGCGGTGGATGTTGCTCAGGTGAACTTCCACGGTGGGCAGTCCCACGGCGGCAATGGCATCTCGGAGGGCAATGCTGGTGTGGGTGTAGGCGCCGGGGTTGATCAAAATACCGGCATGGCGCTGGCGCGCGTGGTGAATGGCATCGATGAGCACCCCTTCATGGTTGGACTGCAGAATTTCCAATCTTGCCCCCAGCCTTTCTGCCTGCTGATGCAGAGCCTGATCGAGCTGCTCCAAGGATACCGAGCCGTAAATGCCCACCTCGCGCACTCCCAGCAGGTTGAGGTTGGGGCCGTGCAACACCAGCAGGCTCAGGGTCTCGCCGCCGGTGGCAATGGCAGTCGGATTAACGACGACGATGGGATCCATTTTCTACCGGAATGGGTGCCGGTTGGGGCTGAGGATGGCCTAGCAGGGTATCGATCACCCGTTCTACCCATTCGCGGAGCTTTTCCAGGACTTTTTCTACCCAATCCATCCGACCTGCCTCTTGCGGTTTTACCAAGGTAGCCTACTCATTGGACTTCTATGATAGCGTTTCTTGCCGAGGGGTGCAGGGTTAGCCTTTTTCCCAACAGGGATCCCTCGCCTCAGCCAGACCAGTTCTTCAGCATCTGGCTGAGGGTTCTGCAGATGATCCGCAGAGTCATGGATCGCAGCAGGATCCCCATCTGCAGGTCTGTTCCTGGCAGCTCAAACCGCTCCACCTGGCCGGCCACCGTCAACGTTAGGGTGGACTCCCGTTGCAAGAACAGGGCACCGTCGGGGTTGAGCTGCCGCTTCAGGGTTTGCAGCTCTTTATCGGAGGGATCCCGCAGCACCACCAAGTCGCTGCCTTCGTAGGCCAAGCCCTCCCGCTCCAGGGTCTCTTCGTCGGCTTCTGCCAACAGCAGATCCAGGTGGGGATGGCGCAGCAGGGTTTTCACCTGGCGAAAGAGGCTGCCGTTCAGGGGCCTAAAGCTGTGGTTCAGCAGCACGCCCTCCCGACAGACGCATCCTACCCATCTGCCGGGACGGTGGGACAGAATGTGCTCCACCAGGGTGTGCGCCTCGGCCAAGGTAAGGCGGTTGAAGGTCAAAATTGGGATGCGGGCCGTCTTGGGGAACAGGTGGTCGAGGATCGCCCCTGGCACATCCACGCCCGTGCCCATCGCCGGCTTTTGGTGCATGAGCACACCCGGTGCGGCATTGATCTCGATAATGCCCAGGGATCCCTCTTTCCAGGAGCGCTCTAGGCTGGTGGCGATGACATCGATGCCCAAGCACACCAGCGAGAACTGCTGGGCAATGGTTTGGGCCAAAACCACGTTGTCGGGATGGACGGTGGCCGTGACATCGCGGCTCACCCCCCCCGCCGAAAGATTGGACACCTTGCGCAGGTAGACCGTCCGCCCCGGTTCCAGCACGCTGTCCGCCGTCAGGCCCTGCTCCGCCAGAAAGCGCTCCATCGCCTCGTCCCACTGGATCGGCCCCAGCGGAGAAGTGGGGGTATCCCAGCGGGCGGGATCCCGGTTGGCCTGCTCGATCAGTTGCCCAATGCTGCTGTGGCCATCGCCGGTTACCGAGGCCGGGCGTCGTTCTGTGGCCGCCACAAAGCGCCCGCCCACACACAACAGGCGAAAATCGCTGCCCTGCAGATGCTTTTCCAGGATCAGCCGGATCGGCTGCTCAGGGGGAATGGCTGCCACCGCTGCCCTGTAGGCAAAGGCCAATTCTTCTGGGGTTTGAATGCCTGCTGTCACCCCGATCCCCTTGTGGCCGGCCACCGGCTTGAGCACCACCGGATAGCCGATTTCCTGCGCCAATGGCAAAGCCTCTGCCAAAGAAGTAACCACCTCCCCCTGGGGCACGGGGAACCCTTGCGCCGCCAGAAAGGCCTTGCAATCGTCTTTGCGGGTGGTGAAGTCAGAGTCGAGATGGCTGTCGCAGTGAAAGGTGGTGGCCACCCCTCGCACTTGGTTGCGCCCATAGCCATACTGCATGACCCCTTCATCCCACAGGTAGCAGGCAGGGATCCCGCGTTCGTGCGCAGCCCGCAAGAGGGCATAGACCGTCGGCCCGCCGTACACCGAGTCGCGAAACAGTTGCTGCAGGCGACGCATCTCCCCCTCAACGTCGAAGGGCTCCCCCTGGGCGATGGCCTCCAGCCAATCCCAGGCAAAATAGACCGCAGCACGAGTGGTACGCCCGTGCAAGGTCTGCACCGCAATGCGCACGTACTCTGGAAACGGGTGACAGCTCCACCGCTGCAAGTGCAGATCCATCTGCAGCCGGTTCACCTCCGCCACCAGCCGAGCAAACAAATGGGCATAGGAAGGATAGGATCCCTCCTGCAAGGAGGGAAAATAGGAGCAGACCTTGGACAGGTAGGCCTCAATAGGCAGCGGCTGGGGGCACTGGGTGAGGGCAAAGTCGAAGGTGAAAGCGGCTGTATCCAGGTAGGGGTTGGGGCCGAGATAATGCTTCAGGTTGAAAATGTCGAAAGCATCCGACTCGCGCGCGTTGATGCGGGGCACGCCCGCCGCCGCCTGCAAAACCATAGCCGGCCTCAAGGGAAAAAGAACACCAGCCTCAGCTCCGGGGAAACCTGACCCTCCCGGCTTAGGCCGCTTCCATTATTCCCGATCCAACCCCCCTCCCCGCAGCACAAGGGATCCCGTGCAGCCTTTCGTCATGCCGCTCCCCAACCCCCCTCTCCCAGAGGGAGAGGGGCTGGGAGTGAGGGAAGCGGCTTGGATTGACACTCCCTCCGACTGAAGTCGGGGGATTCTTACGCAGTCCACAAACGGACTCGCAAAGGCGTTGTCAAGACGCCCCTAGACAGTCACTTGAGGCAAAACCTCAAGATTCTGCTTACTTTTCGTTCCTTCTCGTTCCCCAATGCACGGATCGGGTTTTTCACCGTAGTAGGTGCTTGGGAACGATAAGTTGACGAGCATTATTAGTAGTAGAGCAACTAAACTTGCCTACGGGCTTCTCGTCCCCGCGCTAAAGTGCGGGGCTACCAAGCTGTCCTGATGTGTCTTCATTGGGTTTGAGATATAGCTTTTTCCGAACTTTATGGGAGCTCTGTAGCCAAGCGGGAGCCTTACCTACGCAAGAGATCGACCCACATGACTGCAGCAGATAACGCCGGAAAAAGCTGCAGGTAACCGCCCGCCAGCCCTTAAATCCCCTCCCCTTTGCTTGTGGCAGCGCAGAGGGGTAGGGAGGTGTCTCAGACTTATTCGGAATTAGCAACGACCAACCTGCCCATCCGACTAATGAAGGGCGCTCAGGAGCACAACATCCGCAACCAACAGCGCCCCGGCAAAGGCCAGCAGGCTGCGCACGATCTGGCGCTCTTGCTTAGAACGATGGGATCCACCGATGCGGAGCCATTTCAGAGAGGGGGAAAGGCGATACAGCATAGGAAAGCCAGCAGAAGCCTAAAGCCATCATGCCCTATTCTGTGAGCCAGGCGGTTCCCCACGCTGGGGGGGAGAAACGGCTGGCCCTGGGGTGCAATTCCCTCTAGAGTGAGGGTTAGTCCTTTGCCCCTGTCTATGACCCCTCCTCTCGCCCAAGCCGAAACGGTTTTGCACAGTTGCTGGGATCACTGGCAATCTCTGGCCAGGCGTCAGGATGTGCAGCCGGAGTTGAGAGCTTTATCAGCTTTGCGCAAGCGCCTCACCGCCCGCCTGTTTGCCATTGCGGTGTTCGGGCTGGTCAACCGCGGCAAGTCAGCCGTTCTGAATGCCCTGATCGGCGAGGCGCGGCTGGAGGTAGGGCCCCTGAATGGGGTCACCCAACGGCCCCAATCTCTGCTGTGGCAACCGGATCCGGAGATCCCTTGGCGGGTGAGGCTGGTGGATACTCCGGGTTTGAACGAAGTAGAAGGCGCAGCCCGCGAACAGTTGGCCTGGGACGTGGCCCGCTCGGCAGATTTGATCTTGTTTGTCATCGCCACCGACCTAACCCAGTTGGAATACCAAGCCCTGTTGGAGCTGCGCACCCTGCACAAGCCCATCCTGCTGGTGTTGAACAAGTGCGATCTCTATTCAGAAGCCGAATTGCAGGCGATTCGCGCCCAGATCAGCCGCCACCTGGGCTGGGTGTCGCCGCAGGAGATCCTGACCGTCGCCGCTTGCCCAAAACCTCTGAAAGTGCGCACCCACTGGCCGGATGGCCGCATCACCCTGGAGTGGGAACGGCCCGCACCCCAAATTGAGACTCTGCGGGGGCGCATTGTGGAGATTTTGCAAACGGAGGCGGGCTCCCTCCTGGCCTTGAACGTCTTGAGGCGGCTGGATTGGGTTCAGGCCCAGATTCTGGAAAAACAATGGCAGCATCACGCCCGCTTTGTAGAGCAATGGGGCAAGGTTGTTGCCCTCGGCAAGGGGATCGCGGTGGGCCTGGCGCCGCTGGGGTGGGATTTGCTGCTGGCCCCGCTGCTGGATGGCCTGTGGCTGTTGGGCTTGGGGGTACGCTTGCATCTGCCCTGGGAAGCCCTATGGAAGGCGCTGGTCTCTTTTCGCGAAGGGCTGGGGCGACCGCTGCTGCTCAATGGGGCGCTGCTGCTGTGCGCCGAAGGGATGAGCTCCTGGCTGTGGGGAGACTGGGGCAACGGCCTTTTGCCGGGTTTGGTGGCGGGGGCAAGTTTATACCGCCTGGGATCCCTGGCGCCGCAGGCGCTCAGCCGGTTTGCGGCCCAAGCCTTCGGCCTAGGGGCAAGTCTTCATGCCCTGCTCGGACGGGAAAAGCCGGCTACGAGAGACGGCGCACCGCCTTTGCCCAGTTCTCTCGCCTAGTTCTGCACCATTTCAGCAGCGTGGTAGGAGCTGCGCACCAATGGCCCGGAGCGCACCTGGCGAAACCCCATCTCACGGGCGATCTGGCCCAGCTCGGCAAACTCCTCCGGCGTCCAGTAGCGCTCCACAGGGCGGTGGGCCAAGGAAGGCTGCAAATATTGCCCCAGGGTGAGCCGGTCGCACCCCACCGCCAGCAGATCCCGGAAGGTTTCCAGCACTTCTGCGCGGGTTTCCCCATGCCCCAGCATCAGGCCGGACTTGGTGGGCAGGCCGGGATCCAGCTCCTTCACCGTTCGCAAAACCCGCAAGGATAGGTCGTAGCCGGAGCTGCGCCGCACCGCCTGCGACAGCCGCCGCACGGTTTCGATGTTGTGGTTGTAGCAGACGGGCTGAGCGGCCACCACACGGGCAATGCAGTCGCGATCGCCGCGAAAGTCGGGGGTGAGCACCTCGATCTGGATCCCAGGGCAGCGCCGCCGGATCGCCTGCATCACCTCCACGAAGCGACCGGATCCCTGGTCGGGCAGGTCGTCGCGGGCTACCGAGGTGAGCACCACATAGCGGAGACCCAGCAGCTCAACCGCCTCGGCCACCTTTTCCGGCTCTGCGGGATCCAACGGTGCAGGCCGCCCACCGGCCACCTGACAAAACGAACAGGCGCGGGTGCAGATCCCGCCCATGAGCAGAAAGGTGGCGGTCTTTTGGCTGTAGCACTCCGCCCGATTGGGACAGCGCCCCTCTTCGCAGATGGTGTGCAGGCCCCGCTGCTTGACCACCTGCTGCACCGCCGAGATATCGCTGGCCTTGCCGATGGAACGCTTGACCCAACTGGGAAGAGGGCTGACAGACATGAGAAAACCGTTGACTGGGGCTAAGTACCTGGAGAAAGCGTCCCTCTCCAACCCAAGGAGAGGGAGACAGCGTCTATTTTGACATGGACGCCTTCTCTGGCAACTGCCTCTGCCCAAAGCGGGTCAGGCTACCTGAGGGGCGGTCAGCATCTGGTTGACGATGCGCTGCACAATCTGAAAGCCGGTCACCGCCTGCCAACCCAAGATCGCCAAAATCACCGCGTTAAGCATCAGGTGAACATTGCGGGCCCAAACCTTCTGGCCATCCTTCATCAGCGGCGCCAAAGCCGCCGAGCTGGCCACCAAGGCGACAATGCCCAAGCCGGCCAGCAGGTGAGGCCCGACAAACAGCTTGCCGTTGTTGAGGTAGGTGACCCCCATGCCGCCCAGGGCTCCGAACACCATGAACACCAGAAACAGGGATCCGGCCAGGAAGTGCCGCTGAGCAAACTTCCCTTTGATCAGCTCCTTGCGTTCTTCTGCCGAGGCGGTGCGCACCCGCCGCGCCTGTAGCCCCAGGTAGAGGGCATACAGAGCCAGGGCAAAGGCCAAAATCATCAGCACAGGGTGAAAAAAAGGCAGTGCCAATTCCAACCAGCGGGGAAGTTGAAGGCTGCTCATAGGGATCGCGCAACGAAGAGGAAGCCGCTTCTAAATTAACATAAATTTAAATTAACCGAAAGCCAATTCCCTTGCTGCTGCAACGAGGGCGCGCATGGGCTCCAGCAGTTGGGGCGCCATCTGGGTGAGGTCTTGATACAGGCAAATTTGCTGTTGGCAGCGGGCTAGGTTATGGGCTTTGCGACTTGGGTACCGCTGCGGATCCCAATTCCAGTAGCAGTCCTCGAACCAATCCTGCAGAAAGCGGATCCCCAATTCCAGGGTAATCAGTTGGATCCCTTGGATGATGAGTTCTGGTTGTAGGGTGTGCAGGTTGCCGGTTTGGGCATAGCCCCGCAACCCCGCCAGGATTGCCTTGGGCTGAAAGGTATTGCCTCGTTTACCCCAGGAGCGCAAAGCATCTCCCAGTTCAACGTAGAGGTTGTGATACATAAAGGTGTCCAGATCCACCAGACCCACAAATTGCCCCTGCTCGTCGAACAAAAAGTTGTTGAACTTGAGATCGCCATGGATGATCTGCGTTGGGATCCCTGAGGGCAGCAAAAGGTGCGGCACAGTTTCGATTAAAAATTGCCATTCTGCTCGCACTTCTGGCGCCGGGTCGCGCTGGCGGAGCTGTTGCCAAAGGTGGGCCGTGTCGTGAAAATGCGGGATCTGGAAGCGAAAGCGATATTGCCACTGGGCCAAGAGCCGGTGCAAGCGTCCAACGGCTGCCCCTGCCTCTTCCAGGTAACTCCCATCGGGCGGGGTTGAATGCGAGGATCCCGGCAGACACTCCATAACCCGCCACAGCCCTTCTGCCCAGCTCAAATGCAGGGATCCATCCCGAGCGCGGCGAAATTGGGGCACGGGGAAGCCTTGTTGCCTTAGCCATTGGCCGACGGCTTGACCGTCTTCGGTGACAGCAGGATCCAAGCGGGGATGAAGACGCTGGGCAATGAAGGATCCCTCAGAGGTATTGAGTTTCCAGGTCTGGTGAATGAGGCCCACTCGGATGGCTTCGGGTGGATCCGGATCCCCCAGTTGAAAGTGCTGGACAAGGGGATCCAGCCAAGTCAAGTCAAGCATAGGCCAGGAAAAATTAAAGTTCTATGGAAGTTGGTCGGCGTTGGGGCATTTGCCCTCCTCAATAAGTAGGGTAAGCCGTTCGGGTTGTGCAGCTTTTTTTCGACTAAACCTGCTACAGTCGCAGCCTTTTTGCCGGTCAGAACCCTCTGCCCAATTGACCGCGAACTCAGGTGTCGTTCTAGCAAACCTGTGAAAGAGACCTATTTGCTACCTTAATGAAGGTTGCTGGCCGGACAATCGTCAGGTTTGCTAATCACCCTATGGATACCCGCCTAATCAACATTGGCTTTGGCAACATCGTCGCCGCCGGACGTGTGATCGCCATTGTGAGTCCCGAGTCAGCGCCCATCAAACGCATCATCAGTGATGCCCGCGAGCGGGGCCAGTTGGTGGATGCTACCTACGGTCGCCGCACCCGCGCTGTCATCATCACCGATTCCGGGCACGTGATTCTCTCTGCTATCCAGCCCGAAACCGTTGCCAACCGCTTCCTAACGGCCAAGCCCGGTTTGTCAGAGGAAACCGAGTGAAAGCCCATCGCCGCAAGCCATCTGCAAGAACCAAGAGTGAGATATTCTAAAACAAACCCAAACCAGCTCGTCGCTCTCTGCCTATGCCAGCCTCTCCTGCCCCAGTTTCCTCTGAGTGTACGCAGCCGCAGGGATCCCTTCCACCTCCTGCCACTTGCGGTCGCCTGCTGGTGTTGACAGGGCCCAGCGGGGTAGGCAAAGGTACGCTGGTCAGCCAATTGCGCCAGCGCCACCCCGAACTGTATTTTTCGGTCTCGGTCACCACCCGCCCGCCCCGCCCCGGCGAACAGGAAGGCGTCAACTACTACTTTCGCAGTCGCGAGGAATTTCTCAGTTTGATCGAAGCCAATGAGCTGTTGGAATGGGCACAGTATGCCGGCAACTTTTACGGCACTCCCCGCGAGATCGTCTGCCAAAAACTCAGACAGGGTCAGGATGTGCTGCTGGAAATTGAGCTGGCCGGGGCCCGCCAGGTGAGGCAGCAGTATCCAGACGCCATTCGCATCTTTCTCTGTCCCCCTTCTCTGGAAGAGCTAGAACGTCGCATTCGTGAGCGCGGACAAGACTCAGAGGCAAGCATCGAGCGGCGCCTAGAACAGGCCCGCAAGGAATTGGATGCCCAAGACGAATTTGACTACGTGATTGTCAACGACAACCTGGAGCGAGCTCTGCAAGAGCTGGAAGCCCTGCTCTATCCTCCCGCCCCCCCTTCGAGAGAGCAGCAGTCTTAGCTTCTCCAACCCTTCCCTCAAAAGCCGGTGTCTGGGTTGCAGCGCCTCGAAACCGCCTCTAGAGTTAACTGGCGGTTAAGAAAAAAGCCGCTGGGGGGTGTGATTTGGCTTTGCTTGTGAGATGATAGTAAAGCTGTGCTTTTTGCGCAGCCTCTGGTTCTAATCAGTTCTATCTGGCCAATTAGGGGATAGTATGCTGCACACACTATCTGGCCAATTAGGGGATAGGTCTCCAGCTCTGATCGGGATCCACTGTATCCTGGAGCTTTACGACTGCCCGGCCAATCTTCTGGATGATGCCTCTCTCGTGCAACAGGCTTTGCGGGAGGCAGCCAGACGTTCCAACTCCACCTTTTTGGGACAACTGTGCCATCCATTTGAGCCGCAGGGGATTACGGCTCTGGCCCTTTTGGGAGAATCCCATATCTCCATCCACACCTGGCCTGAGACGGGCTATGCGGCGGTGGATGTCTTTACCTGTGGTCGCCACACCCGACCGGAAGCGGCCTGCGAATATTTGATCGACGTGTTTCAAGCGCGGCGATATTCCCTGCGCAAGGTGCCCCGCCGCACCACGCAACCGACACTCCTGGAAGAAGACCCCGACTCGGCTGAGGTGCTTACCTGCGAAGCGACCGGACGAAGGCGCTGAGATGGCCGGTGGCAGCTTTTTCCGACTTCACGGGATCTCGAGATTCAACCACTGAAAATCCCGGCATGGGATCTGGGTATCCCAGAGGTCGGTTCCTATCAACGGTACGGCGAGGTGTGCCGATGGACAGCCCGAGGAGTTTCTTTTGGGTTCAGGAGTACTTGACCCCTTGGGACTACGCCGCCCGTGCAGTCACGCGCATCCTGGCCTACCGCAAAACCCCTTTCCAGGAGATGCTCATCGCCGAGACGGGGGCCTACGGCAAGGGTCTAATGCTGGATGGGCATTGGCAATCCACCACGGTGGATGAGTTTCTGTACCATGAGGCGTTGGTTCACCCGGCCCTGCTGCAGGTCGTCCAGGCGGGTGGGATCCCCCGGCGGGTATTGGTGTTGGGAGGGGCCGAAGGGGCGACGCTGCGGGAGGTGCTGCGTTGGCGCTCGGTGGAGCAGGTGGTGATGGTGGACATCGATGGGGAGGTGGTGGAGGCCTGTCGAGAGCACCTGCCGGAAATGCACCAGGGATCCTTTGAAGATCCGCGTGTGCAGGTCGTGATTGCCGATGCTTTCGACTTTCTCCACCGGACAGAGCCGGTTTGGGATGTCATCCTCTCCGACCTATCGGATCCTGTTGAAGCTGGCCCTGCCTACCGCCTCTTTACCCAGGAGTTTTTCCGCCAGATCCACTCGAAGTTGCGGCCCGCTGGGGCTTTTGTCCTCCAGGCGGGGCCGACGGGACCGGTGGACTTGTGGCAGCACACCCGCATCGTTCACACCCTGAAAACGGTGTTTGCTGCCGTGCAGCCCTACGCCATTTATGCTCCCACCTACGGCGGCCCACTGGGGTTTGCCCTGGCAGCCCAGGATCCCATCTCTTCCAGGCCGGAGCCGGAACAGATCGACCAGATTCTGAGCCAGCAGTTGGATCCCGCTCGAGGGACGCTGCGCTTTCTCGATGGCATCACCCTGCTGGGGCTTTACCAAGTCCCGGCTCACCTGCGCCGCGCCATTGCCGCCGAGACCACGGTTTACACCCTGGATAACCCTCCTCAGGTCGAGTAACCTGTCGGCCCCAATCCGCGATTAAAAATGGGATCCCAGGGTATTTGTCTTCGATGCCATAACTTGGTAGATTCGTGAGCAGCCGAATTTTGCTTCCCTGATGAAAGTCCTGGTTATTGGTGGTGACGGATACTGCGGCTGGGCGACAGCCCTGCACCTGTCTAACAGGGGCTATGAGGTGGCCATTCTCGATTCCTACGTGCGCCGCCTCTGGGATCTGCAACTGGGGGTTTCTACCCTGACGCCCATTGCCCAGCTCGAGCAGCGGGTGGATCGTTGGAAGGGCTTGACCGGCAAAGATATTCCCATTTTCGTTTGCGACGTCACCAACTACGAAGCCTTGATCTCCTGCATGCGCCGCTTCCCGCCGGATGCCATCGTCCACTTTGGCGAGCAGCGCTCTGCCCCCTACTCGATGATCAGCCGCGAACATGCGGTGATGACCCAGGTGAACAACGTGGTGGGCACCCTGAACATCCTCTACGCCATCAAGGAGGAATTTCCCGATTGCCACCTGGTGAAGTTGGGCACCATGGGCGAGTATGGCACCCCCAACATCGACATCGAGGAGGGGTACATCACCATCGAGCACAACGGCCGCAAGGATACCCTGCCCTATCCCAAGCAACCGGGATCCATGTATCACCTCTCCAAAGTGCACGACAGCCACAACATCCACTTCGCCTGCCGCGTCTGGGGCCTGCGGGCCACCGACCTCAATCAAGGAGTGGTGTACGGCGTGTTAACAGAAGAAACCGGCATGGACGAAGTGCTGATCAACCGCCTCGACTACGACGGCGTGTTCGGCACGGCTCTAAACCGCTTTTGCATTCAGGCGGCGGTGGGGCACCCACTGACGGTGTACGGCAAGGGGGGCCAAACCCGTGGCTTCCTGGATATCCGCGACACGGTGCGCTGTGTGGAGCTGGCCATCGCCCATCCCGCCGAGCCGGGTCAGTTCCGGGTGATGAACCAGTTCACGGAGCAATTTAGCGTGGAGCAACTGGCGCTGTTGGTGCAAAAGGCGGGGGCCACCCTGGGTCTGAAGGTGGAGATCAACTACCTGGAGAACCCCCGCGTCGAGCTAGAGGAGCACTACTACAACGCCAAAAATACCAAGCTCCTAGATCTGGGCCTGCAGCCCCACTATCTGTCTGACTCCCTTTTGGATTCGCTGCTCAACTTCGCCCTCAAGTACAAAGACCGGGTGGATGTGCGGCAGATCCTGCCCAAGGTGAAGTGGAAGGGCTAGCTCTCTAGGCAAGCTTGGGCCAGGCTCAGCCAGCCGCGGGCCAGATTCTCCAGGTCATAGCCCCCTTCTAGGCCGAAGACGGTCTTGCGGGTCACCTCCTCCAGGCAGAGGTGAGCCAGGCGGCCAAAGTCTTCCTGCTCCAGCAGCATGCTGGCCAAGGGATCCCCTTTGGCACAGTCAAAGCCCGCGCTCACCAGCAGCAAATCCGGCTGGAAGGCCCGCAAGAAGGGCAAAATCTTCTCATCGAGAGCCTTTTTATAGGCCGACCAGTCTGACCGAGCAGGCAGAGGCACATTGCAGAGGTTGCCGTGGATCCCGGTTTCCTGGGCCAAGCCCGTGCCGGGGTAGAGGGGAAACTGATGGATAGAGGCATAGGCCAGTTGGGGGTGGCGCTCCACCACCGCCTGCGTGCCGTTGCCGTGATGGACATCCCAATCGAAAATCGCCACCCGCCTTACCCCTGGCTGCTCCAGGGCCCAGAGGGCAGCAATGGCGGCGTTGCTGAAGAGGCAAAACCCCATCGCCCGTTCTGGCTCCGCGTGATGCCCCGGCGGGCGACACAGCACCAAAGCCGGCTGAGCTGCGGCCAAAGCCGAAGCGGAAGCGGCAAGCCAGGCTCCCACCGCCAAGCGCGCCGCCTCGAAGCTTGCTGCGGAAACGGAAGTATCTGCGTCGATGCGTCCCCCGCCCCTCGCGGCCAACTCGGCCACCCGTTGAATGTGCCAGCGCGGGTGAACCCGCTCCAACTCGGCCAGATCGGCCAAGGGGGGATCCCGCCATTCCAGATGCTCGGCGAAAGAGGCGCTGCGCAGCGCCTTGACAATGGCCTGCAGGCGAGCTGGGCGCTCGGGATGAAAGGGGCCGGTATCGTGGCGAAGAAAGGTCTCTGAATAGTAGACGGGCAACATACCAGGGCGAGGCAATGTTCTCGCAGTCTAGCCTAAGCCCGTGCTCCTCTACCCGTAAAAAGCTTCCGACATGGATCCCGCATAGGGGTCAACGCCAAAAGAAGCTTGTTGCAGCTTCTGCTTGACCACATCCCGCACCACTGAGCGGAGCAATTCCAGCTCAGAGGGGTTGAGCTGATCGTGGCTGGGACACTCATCGGGAGCCAGCCACATGTAGACAGCAGGAACGCGGTTTAGGATCTGCTGCATCATCGCTTCCCGCTCCTTGGCGTCATGAAACACCTGCTGATGGGGATGCTCGGTACAGAGGTAATTTTCCAGCTCTCCTAGGGCCAGATACTCAACGATATTAACCAACATCTTTTCCATCATGATCAACGTCCCTCCTAAAAATCCCTGTCACTCTTAAAACAGGTATTAAACAAAGCGTGTGTAAGATCTCTTCTGCGGCTAAGCCTTTCCATCTCTATTTACCTCGTTCGTCTTCCCGCTTGCCGCTAAAAGCAGCCAACAGGAACCATCAGAAACCTTGAAGATCGCTTCGCTGGCATCCGGCACCAACGAAAAATTATCGAGCTTCCGAGGAGAGCAGGGTACAGTATTTAACAAAGACTATAGAAGCTCAGCCACAGTGAGAAAGAAGATCTCACTCAACCACTCCTCGCCCACCACGCTAGCATACGACTATGTGAAAAATTATGGGAATATCAAGGAACTTACATATTTTTTGACAATTGGCTAACTTAGCGCTCCAAAGCCGGCTTGGAATACTGCTGAGACAAGTGCTGAGAGGCCAGACAGGTGACTGCTGGCCCCAGCTACGGGCTCCGCAAAGCCGTTGCAGCTTAGGGATCTGAACTCAGAAACAATGAGGCTAGCCCGCCAATGGTAAATCAACTCGCTGGGCCTGGATCCAGAAAGATTCTAGGTCATAGTAGTTTCTTTCCTCTTGCAAGAGCACATGGACGATGAGATCCGCATAGTCGATCAGAATCCAGGAGCCTGAGTCTTGGCCTTCGATGCGGCGCGGAGCTTGTTGCCACTTCTCCCAAAGATTTTCCTCAATTGCCCGGGCAATGGCGCGAACCTGTGTAAGCGAATAGCCGCTGATCAAAAGGAAGTAGTCTGCCAGTGTGGAAATCTGGGACACATCCAGCAGAACAATGTCGCCACCTTTTTTTTCTTCCGCCGCGCGAGCTGCGCTCAACGCCATGCGATAGATGGGATCCCCGGCAGGGGCAGGCATAAGCTGTAGCAACTAAAACCCTCCCGAAACGACTGAGTTGCCTTGGAACATAACCTTCTCTAAATCCTTTCTATCTAAAGGATGCAACAGAAAATGATTCCGAGTCATGAGGGTGCGCGGATGAATCACCTGATTCCGATCTAGCAAAAATTTTAGGCTCAAGTCACAGACTCCCACCACGGTTTTAGACAAATCTACAAAAGCCATCTGCCGCAACCGCTCCAATTCTGGGCTGCTGCCCCGATTCGGCTCCAGAGCATCGGCTACAAAAACCACACAACTCAGCGGATCCATGCCGGGCCGCCCCAGGGTGTGGTTGGCAATGGCCGCCAAAATCTCTGCATCCTGTACCTGAAACTGCTCCCGTGCCAGCAGGGATCCCACCTCGGCGTGGAGAATGTGGGGTTCGGCCCGCTCGATCTCGTCCAGCTCCCGTTCCTGAGCCACCCTTTGCAACAGTTGCTCCGGCGGGAAGGACTTGGCCAGGTCGTGCATCAACCCTGCCCAAGCAGCTTTTTGCTCGTCCAGCCCATAGTGGGCCGCCAGTTGCCGGGCCATTGCCTCTACCCCCAAGATATGGCGAAGGCGAGGGGGCGGCACCTGACGCTGTAGCCAGGCCAACACCTCCTCCCGCTGCAGTTGAGCGCCGCTCACCCTAGTCATTTTGCAACTTCAGCACCGCCATAAATGCTTCTTGGGGCACATCCACCGTTCCCACTGCCTTCATGCGTTTTTTCCCCTCTTTTTGCTTTTCCAAAAGCTTGCGTTTGCGGGTCACATCTCCTCCGTAGCACTTGGCCAAGACATTTTTGCGCAGGGCCGGTATGGTTTCACGAGCAATCACTTTGGAGCCGATCGCCGCCTGAATGGGCACTTCAAATTGATGGCGGGGGATCAGCTCCCGCAACTTGGCAACCAGGGAACGGCCTACATAAAAAGCTTTGTCCCGATGCACAATAGTGGATAAAGAATCCACCACCTCGCCGTTAATCAAAATGTCCAAGCGCACCAGATCATCCGCACGATAACCCACCATTTGGTAGTCCATGCTGGCGTAGCCACGGGTGCGCGATTTCAATTGATCGAAAAAGTCGGTGACCACTTCTGCCAGCGGTAGCTCATATACAAGCGTAGTTCGACCCTGCGCCAGATATTTCATGTCCTTAAAGGTGCCGCGTTTGGTCTCGCACAGCTCCATCACGGTACCGACAAATTCCTCAGGAAGAATCACCTCTACCCTCACAATCGGCTCCTCAATGCTGGTGCGCTCGTTGGGGGAAGGCAGCTTGCTGGGATTGTCTACCCGAATCACAGAGCCGTTGTTGAGGGTAACTTGGTACACCACCGTCGGAGCTGTAATCACCAAATCGAGGTTGTACTCCCGTTCTAGGCGCTCCTGAACCACCTCCATGTGCAGCAGGCCCAGAAAACCACAGCGGAAGCCAAAGCCCATGGCAGGGGAAACTTCCGGCTCAAAGTAGAGAGCAGCATCGTTGAGCTTGAGTTTTTCCAGAGCTTCTTTGAGTTCGGCGTATTGATCGGAGCTGCTGGGGAAGAGGCCACAAAACACCATCGGCTTGGCTTCTTTGTAGCCGGGCAGAGGTTCAGAGGCCTTGCGATGGACAAGCGTAATGGTATCCCCAACACGGGCGTGTTCCACGCTCTTGATGGCAGCGGCCACGTAGCCCACCTCGCCCGCATGCAGGGCCTCGACCGGCTCTTGATGGGGGCGCATCACCCCCAGCTCGGTAATCTCGTATTCTCGGCCAGAGGCCATGAAGCAAATCTTGTCTCCCGTCTTCACCTCCCCATCCATGATGCGCACATAGACGATCACACCGCGGTAGGAGTCGTAGTAGCTATCGAAAATCAAAGCCCGCAAGGGATCCGCCACCGTATCCCGTGGCGGGGGCACCCGCTGTACAATAGCCTCTAGGATCTCTTGGATGCCGATGCCCATTTTGGCAGAAGCCAAGATCGCTCCGCTGCAATCGAGGCCGATTACCTGCTCGATCTCAGCGATCACCCGCTCCGGCTCCGCCCCCGGCAGGTCAATTTTGTTGATCACCGGGATGATCTCTAGGTTGTTCTCTAGGGCCAGATAGACGTTGGCCAGGGTCTGCGCTTCCACACCTTGAGAGGCATCCACCACCAGCAGCGCCCCTTCGCAGGCTGCCAGGGAGCGGGAGACTTCGTAGGTAAAGTCCACATGCCCCGGCGTGTCGATGAGGTTGAGCACATAGTTCTGGCCGTCTTGGGCGCGGTAGTTCATGCGGGCCGCCTGCAGCTTGATGGTGATGCCCCGTTCCCGCTCCAGTTCCATGTTGTCCAACAGTTGCGGCTTCATCTCGCGAGCTGAAACGGTGCCGGTTTCTTGCAAGAGCCGGTCGGCCAGGGTGGATTTGCCGTGGTCGATGTGGGCGATGATGGAAAAGTTGCGAATGCGGGAGACGGGAACGTCGGTCATAAGAACCTGTCAGGGCAAAGATTTTTTACAATGCTAGCCTCTTTGGCCCTCTGCCCAGGCCAAGGTTGTCCAGAAGTTAACCGGCAAGGAGGAAGATAGAGTCGTTTCAAACAAGACGAAGACACTTTGCCGCCGACCCGCCCTCACCCCCGGCCCCTCTCCCGGCCCTCACCCCCGGCCCCTCTCCCAGAGGGAGAGGGGAGTTAGAGCGACAGCATTGCGTAGCAATAACGAGGTGGAGAAGTGTTTCATTGCTATTTGATAATGACTATAACAACCCTTCTGACGGTTGCCAGAGCAACTTAAAGTGGCTGGGACAGCTTTTCCCGGCAACGCCGACTATGGTCGGCGTAACGGATGGGTCGCTCGCGTGGCAGCAATCTTACTCAGCAGACTTCCCCTCAAGGTGGAGAAACCAGAAGGAACTCAGATGAGTTGTGGCAACTCCGCCAGGGAGCTGTGGGGCCGGCTCGACAGCAGAGGGATCGGCCCAAAATCTCGGCCTTACTTGTCTAGCTTCTCGATGTAGGGGCGAATGTCGTTGAGGTCGATGTAGCGGTCGGTGGCGTTGCGCAGCTCGCGAGCGATCATCCCTTCGGTGGAGACGACCGTAATCAGAGTGTTTTTGGAGCGCAACAGCTCGACGGCCCGCTCAAAATCGCCATCGCCGCTAAACAAAACGATCCTGTCGTATTGCCCAACGGTGTTGAACATATCGATAACGATCTCGATATCCAGGTTGGCCTTCTGGGAGTAGCGGCCGGAGTCTTCGTCTCGATATTCTTTGAGGATCTTGGTGCGTACGGTGAAGCCCAAGCTGATCAGAGCATCTCGAAAAGCCCTTTGATCGTTGGGATCCTTGATGCCGGTGTACCAAAATGCGTTGACTAGCTCGACATTGGGCTGTGACCTAACAAAATAATCCAAGACTCGGCGCGGGTCGAAAAACCAGCCATTTTTTTGTTGGGCATAAAACATATTGTTCCCATCGATAAAGATGGAAACCCGCGTGACGGGATGGCGAAACATAAAGATTTTTCCGGGAATATAGGGTGGACTGGTCAGGAAAAGAGGGTGAAAACGAGAGTGTCGATTATCCTAAGGTAAGGGGTGGCTATGGCAGGCCAGCGCCTGCTGATACCAATCTCTCATCATAGCGAAAACAGGGATCTTTTTCCCTAGCTATTAGCCCAGGCGCCTTTGGAGATCAGGGTGGGTTCCGTCTGCCCTAGGGCATAGCTGGAGCCGGGTCGATCCGCTTGGCTGACATATAGCTCCGCCAATTGTCGGGCCAGGTTGCGGATGCGCCCAATGTAGAGGGTGCGCTCGGCTACGGCAATGACGCCGCGGGCATCGAGCAGGTTAAAGGTGTGGGAGCACTTGAGCACATAGTCGTAGGCGGGCAGGAGCAGAGACACAGCCAACCGATCCGGCAACAGTTGTTTCTGCAGCTTCTGGTGTGTGGTTTCGATCAAGCGCTTAGCCTCGGCTTCGTAGAGGCGGAACAATTCCAGCAGCATTTCAGGGTCGGAATACTCGAAGTTGTAGTAGGACTGCTCCACCTCGTTTTGGAAATAGATTTGTCCATAGGTAATCCGGCCCAGGGAAGGGTGCTCATTCCAGCAGAGATCGAAAACCGAATCTACCCCCTGCAGGTACATGGCCAGGCGCTCTAGCCCATAGGTAATTTCTACAGAAACCGGGCGACAATCCTGCCCGCCCACCTGTTGAAAGTAGGTGAACTGGGTAACTTCCATGCCGTCCAGCCACACTTCCCAGCCCACACCCCAAGCCCCCAAGGTGGGAGATTCCCAATCATCTTCCACAAAGCGAATGTCGTGCTCTGCCGGGTTGATGCCCAGAGCTTGTAGGCTATCTAGGTACACATCTTGGATGTTGTCGGGGGAGGGTTTGATCAGCACTTGGTATTGAAAATAATGCTGCAGGCGGTTGGGGTTTTGGCCGTAGCGCCCATCGGTGGGGCGGCGACAAGGTTCGACATAGGCCACCCGCCAGGGATCTGGCCCCAGGGCGCGCAAAAACGTGTGGGGGCTCATGGTGCCGGCGCCTTTTTCCAGGTCGTAGGGTTGCAGGATGAGGCAGCCTTGTTCCCCCCAAAACTGCTGCAGGCGAAAGATCAAGTCCTGAAAGGTGTGGGCTGACATGACAAGGGCTGGGCAAAGCTACCCTATCCTACCAATCTCCCCCGCTCAGTCGATCAGCTCTTCTTCTCGATCGGCTGAATCTGAGTAGTCCCACTCGATGGGGGGCATTTGGTCGAAGGCTTGTTTGAGGGCGCTCTCCCAGAGCTTGCGCATCTTGGCCAGGTAGGGATCCCCGGTGCGCAGGCGCAGGCGGTGGGTAACTTTGAACTGATTGGCCGGCACCATCACCAGGTCGATGGGGGGGCCGACGGAGATGTTGGACTTCATGGTGGAGTCGATGGAGAGGAGAGCGCATTTGGCCGCATCCTGCAGCGAGGTTTCGTAGGAGAGGGTGCGATCCAGGATGGGCTTGCCGTATTTGGTTTCCCCCACTTGCAAAAAAGGCGTTTCTGGGGTGGCTTGAATGCAATTGCCCTGGCTGTAGATCAAAAAAAGGGCCGGCTCCTCGCCGCGGATTTGTCCTCCCAGCAACAGGCTGCACTGGGCGTCGATGCCGTCTTTTTCCAACCAGGGTCGGTCTTGCTCTTGGATGTAACGAATTTTGGATCCCAGGTAGCGGGCCACGTCGTAGAGATGGGGAAACGTGTGAAGATTCGCACTTTCCTGCTGTCGCAGATCCCGCTGCACTTCCGTTAAAACGCTCTGGGTAATAGACAGGTTGCCAGAGGTGCAAATTAAGATTACCCGTTCTTCGGGCAAGGAAAAATCGAACAGCTTCTGATAGGTGGAGACATAGTCCACCCCGGCGTTGGTGCGGGAATCTGCTGCCATCACCAAGCCAAAACGGGTGAGGATGCCAAGGCAGTAGGTCATGGGAACGATTGGCTCGGCCTTCTGATTGTAGAGGGTTGTAGAGGGTCAGGAGAGAGCGAATCCAATTTTGTGGCGGATTTCCTCCCGCAGGCGGGCGGTGATCGAGGCTTCGTCCAAATCGGCCAAAATCTGGGCTATGGCGGCTTTGGGCCCCTCCGGCCCCCAACTGGCTCCCTGGGCCAGGTAGCGACGGGCCGCCTCCCCGATGGCGTAGCAGGAAAACCCGGCCAACACCGCCTGGGTCAGGGCCACCGAACCGTAGGCCCCCAGAGAGAGTCCCCCAGCAAAGGGCAGGGATCCCCCCAGCAAGGTTTTCAGGGATCCCAGGCCCAACAGCGCCACCCATTCTCCTGCCCCCAGGCTGAGCATGCTGAGGACGATCTTCTGCAGCAGTTGGGCGGCTCCCGCGCTGCTCATGGGCCAGCCATACAGGCGGGACAGGCGCAGGATCAGGGTGACATCCAGAGCCAGCCCTCCCAGAGTATCCAGCAGGGTAATGGGGTTGAGGGCAACCGCCAGCGCTTTGGTGCGGGCAGCGGCGGCGATGAGATCTTGGGCCTGCTGGGCGCGGCTTTGCAGCTTGCGCTCGATCACCTGTTGGTTGACGCGATCGGCAAACAGGAGGGCATTCAAGGCCAGCAGTGAGCGCCCCTCCCGATGCAGGACTTCCAGGATTTTCAGGCGCAGCTCGTCCACCTGCGGGGATCCCACTTCCAGTTGGGCGCCGAAGCTCCCGTCCGGCCTTTGCACCAGGCGAGGCACGCGCGGGGAGGCCGCCACCATGACAATTTCGTTGGGGGAAAGGAGCTGCCGTACCCGTTCGTTGCGGATCTTGTCGTAAATGGCCTGGCGATCCGCCTCTGGGTACTGGTCGATCTTGTTGAAGACCAGCAGCATGGGCTTGCCCGCCTCCCGCAGGGCCGCCAGGGCCTCAAACTCCACCCGCGTCAGATCCCCACAGACGACAAACAGGATCAGATCCGACCGCTGCGCCACCTCTTGGGCCAGCCGCGCCCGCTCCTCGCCGTCCACCTCATCGAGGCCAGGGGTGTCGATCAGCTCCAGACGGGATCCCTGCCAGTGGGTAACCTGTACCGATTGAATGGCTGGCGGGGGAAGTTGGGATCCCCGGGCCGGGGCGGCTGGGGCCTTGGGGCGGGTTTCCCAACTGATGTTCCAAACGGCAGCTCGATGGGTACGGGTGACGCCGTGGGTTGGCCCCGTCTCGAACACCGGCTCGCCCAACAGGGCATTGAGCAGGGAGGACTTGCCCCGCCCCACCAGGCCAAAGGCGGCGATGTGGATCACCTCAGTCTCCAGCTTGTCCAGCAGCGTTTGCAGATCCTCTAACTCCCCTTCTAGGCCCGCGATCTCTTGGGGGTGCAGATCCAGTTGGGCCACCCACTGGCGCAGGCTGCGCTTGGCTTGCTGGTAGTTGAGGTCATCTTCTAGGGTGTTGCGGCGAGCCATGGCCGTAGCGCTCAATAGCAGTGGAGAATAGCCCAGCAGGAGCGGGTGTCAACCCTCAACGACAACGATCAACGACAGGCAGAAAAGCTAATCTCAAAGAAAGGCAGTTGGCCTTGCCGAGATCTGCAACTTCAAAAATAACGTTAAAACTAACGTTGAGAACCGAGAGTTCGCGACAGGAGGTTTTTCATGCCCAGGGCCATCTGGAACGGGGTGGTGGTGGCGGAGACCGACCGCTACGAAACCGTGGAAGGCAACATCTATTTTCCGCCGGAATCTTTGCGGCGGGAATACTTTCAGCCCAGCCCCACCCACACCACCTGCCCTTGGAAGGGGCAAGCCAGCTACTACACCCTCGTGGTCAACGGCCAGGAGAACAAAGACGCCGCCTGGTACTACCCCGATCCCAAGCCAGCTGCAGCCAATATCCGCGGCTACGTGGCCTTCTGGAAGGGCGTCAAGGTAGAACCCTAGCCGTTTGCCGGCTAGGTATGATGGAAAAAATCGGAGAGGCAAGGCAATGCTGACCAAGGGCCGGATCCCGTTCAGGCTGACCTGCTGGGCAAAAAAATTGTGTTGGGCCGGATTGAGCCTGGTGCTGTTGGGCTGCAGCCCAGCAGGCTTGCGCACGCCGCGCCCCACCCTGGCCGGCAGCGGCCTCAACAGCATTTTCCCCGATGGGGAGCCTGCTTTCAGTGGCGATGGTCGCTACCTGGTGTTTTCCTCTGCCCGCAGCGGCAGCCAGGATATTTTTCTCTACGACACGGTGGAACAGCGGCTGGTGGACTTGCCCGGTCTGAATTCCAGCGATGTGGCCGCCACCTCGCCCGACATCAGCGCCGACGGTCGCTACATCGTCTATATGTCCAATGCGCTGGGCAAGTCGGAGATCTTTCTCTACGACCGGCAAACCCGCCGCGTCGAAAACATCAGCAGCCGGGTGCCGGGGGATGTGCGCAACCCCACCATCAGCGGCGATGGCCGCTTTATCGCCTTTGAAAGCAACGGTCGCGGCCAGTGGCACATCGAGATCTTTGACCGCGGCCCGGCGGCGGCCACACGGCCCTCTGCCCCCAGCTCCTCCACTGCCGGCAACAATCCCAACAATCCCTAAAGAGATCCCGCTGTTTGGATGACGCCCTAGCCACCCTGGATCTGCCCCATGCCCACTGCCTTTGCCCAACGACTGGAGCTGCTGCACTCTAATGTCTTCGACCAGCTAGACCAGGCCAAGTGGGAGGCGCGTCGGTCGGGCTTGGATGTCATCGACCTTTCTTTGGGCTCCTCAGATCTGCCCCCGCCTCCGGAAGCGCTGGCAGCCATTCAATCCGCTTTGTCGGATCCCGCCACCTACGGCTACACCCTGTTCCACGACACCGCCGATTTCCGCGCCGCCTGCGCCAAGTGGTACCTGAGGAAGTTCGGCCTGGGGATCGACCCAGAAACCGAGGTGCTGCCGCTGATCGGATCCCAGCAGGGAACGGCCCTTCTACCGCTGGCCTTGCTCAATCCCGGGGATATTGCTTTGGTCACCGACCCCGGCTACCCCTCCCACGTGGGCGGGATCCATCTGGCGGGAGGGATCCCTTACTATTTGCCCCTGCGGGCGAAAAACCGCTTCCTGCCCCAGTGGGACGAGATCCCGGTGGAGGTCTGTCGTCGGGCGCGGCTGTTGGTGCTGAGCTATCCCCACAACCCCACCACCGCCACTGTCACCCCAGAGTTTTGGCAGGAAGCGCTGCAATTTTGTCGGCAGCACGATATCTTCCTGGCCCATGACTTTCCCTATGTGGACTGGCGTTTCGACGGCCAGGTGGCTCCCTCGGCGCTGCTGGCGGATCCAGACAAGACCCGCACCATCGAGTTCTTTTCCCTCTCTAAGTCCTATCACATGGGGGGGTTCCGGGTGGCCTATGCCATCGGCAGCCGCGAGCTGATCCGAGCTTTGCGCCTGGTGAAGTCCACCATCGACTTCCACCCCTACCAGGGCATTCTGCGGGGGGCAGCGGCGGCCTTGGCGGCTCCCGATAGCTTCTTGGATCACTGGCGGCAGGTGTACCGCCAGCGGCGGGATATCGCGGTGGCAGCCTTGCACCGCATCGGCTGGCCCGTGCCCCTGCCGGAGGCCACCATGTACCTGTGGGCGCCTTTGCCGGAGTCCTACCGTGGTTCCTCAGCCCAGTTTTGTCTGGACTTGGTGAGGGCTACCGGCGTTGCCCTGTCGCCGGGCTCTGGCTTTGGCCCCAGTGGCGAAGGCTATGTCCGCTTTGCCCTGGTGGCGGAGGGATCCCGGCTGGAGGAAGCAATAGGTCGGATTGGGGAGTTTTTGTCCCAGTGCATGTCTTAAGCTTGAAATGCCCTCACCCCCGGCTCTTTTCTCAGAGGGAGCCAGCCCTCACCCCTAACCCCTCTCCCTCTGGGAGAGGGAAGTTAGAGCAGCGCGTTCGCAACAGCGTTACGTAGCAACAACAATGTGACGAACCGTCTCATTGCTATTTGAAATGACCGTAAAATAACAGCCGCAGCTTTTTCGAGTTTCATCTGAATGCGCGGGATACCCCACTCGGGTGGGAAAGGATAGCGCCCAATATACTTACTATGACCCAAGTTCTGACTATCTCTTGCAAGCTCAAGGTATCTGCGTCGCAAGCCACAAAGTTGGATGCGACCAGGGCCTACGGCCCGCTGGCGCGAACAGAGGGGGACAACTGGAATGGACAGCAGTTGAACCAGGTAAGAGACCACTACTCCCGCTTGAGAGCGGTTCTGCAACGCAAGGCCGGTAAGGGCACACGCAGTTCTCGGCGTCGATGCCGGGAGCTGTTGCAACGGCTGTCTGGCAGGGAGAGACGCTTTCAAGTTTGGGTAAACCACTGCATCTCCACTCGCATCAGCGGCGCGTAGCGCTAAAACCCCACCCGCCTATGCGGTGGGGTAGTTTATTCGCTCTGACCGCATCTTGATCTCCCCACCTCTTTTTTATCAGGATGAACTGCGCTGCCGCTTGATCATCACCCTCAACATGTTACGAGTTGTGCAACATGTCTGCGAGGCGGTGCGGCAGGAGAACACCGAACTAGAACGGGTGAAGCAGCGCTATCTGGACGAGTGGACGCAAGCCGTCAATGCCCATGGCGCGTTCGGTCGCTGGCGGTGGAAGGTGGCACGTCACCCGGTCGAGATACGAGACGTTCTCTAACTCCCCTCTCCCACTGGGAGAGGGGTTGGGGGTGAGGGCTGGCTCCCACTGGGAGAGGGGTTGGGGGTGAGGGATCTAATCCCACAAGTTCAAATCGGTCACCGCCCCCAGGCTGCTGCTGGAGACCAGCTTGGCGTACTTGGCCAGGGTGCCCCGTTTGTAGCGGGGCTCAGGCGGAGACCAGCGGGCGCGGCGGCGGGCCAGCTCCTCTTCGCTGACATGCAGGTGCAACAGGCGAGCCGGCGCATCGATGGTGATCAGATCTCCTTCTTCCACCAGGGCAATCGTGCCCCCCACATAGGCTTCGGGAGCCACATGGCCCACCACCATGCCGTAGGTACCACCAGAGAAGCGGCCATCGGTAATCAGCCCCACGCTATCTCCCAAGCCGGCGCCGATGATGGCGGACGTGGGCGAGAGCATCTCCCGCATGCCGGGGCCACCCTTGGGGCCTTCGTAGCGGATCACCACTACGTCCCCTGGTCGAATTTGGCCAGCAAGGATAGCCTGCAGACAGGACTCCTCCGAGTCAAAGACCCGCGCCGGCCCCGTGATCTTGGGAGTCTTGACGCCGCTAATCTTGGCCACTGCCCCTTCTGTGGCCAGGTTGCCTTTGAGAATGGCCAGGTGCCCTTGGGGGTAGAGGGGGCTGTGCCAGGGGCGGATGACCTCTTGGTCAGGGCTGGGCTCGTCCGGCACATCCCGCAGGACTTCGGCAATCGTCTGGCCAGAGATGGTGAGGCAGTCCCCGTGCAGCAGGCCGTGGTTGAGCAGGATCTTCATTACTTGCGGGATCCCGCCGGCCCGGTGCAGATCGGTGGCAACAAAGCGGCCCGAAGGCTTAAGGTCGCAAAGGACGGGCACGCGGGCGCGGATGGTCTCAAAGTCATCCAACGTCAGGGGCACCTCCGCGGCGTGGGCAATGGCCAAAAAGTGGAGCACGGCGTTGGTGGATCCCCCTACGGCCATGATGACGGAGATGGCGTTCTCAATGCTCTGGCGAGTGATGATGTCACGGGGCCGAATGTTGGCCTTGATGGCCTCGGCCAAGACCTTGGCCGATTGGGCAGCGCTTTCGGCTTTTTCTTCGTCCTCTGCCGCCATGGTAGAGGAATAGGGCAGGCTCATGCCCATGGCCTCAAAGGCGCTGGACATGGTGTTGGCGGTGTACATGCCGCCACAGGATCCGGCACCGGGGCAGGCGTGGCGCTCCACCGCCAGCAGCTCTTCCTCGGAGATGCGACCGGCGCTGTACTCCCCTACCGCTTCAAAGGCGCTGACAATGGTGAGGTCACGGCCATTGTAATGCCCCGGCTTGATGGTGCCACCATAGACAAAGATGGAAGGCACGTTGAGGCGGGCCATGGCAATCATCGCCCCCGGCATGTTTTTGTCGCAGCCACCGATGGCCAAGAGACCATCCATACTCTGGCCGTTGACCACCGTCTCGATGGAATCGGCAATCACCTCCCGCGACACGAGGGAGTACTTCATGCCCTCGGTGCCCATGGAAATGCCGTCGCTGATGGTAATGGTGCCGAAGATCTGAGGCATGCAGCCGGCCTCCCGCAGGGCGGCTTCGGCTCGCTCGGCCAGGGCTTGGATGCCGATGTTGCAGGGGGTAATGGTGCTGTGGGCGTTGGCGATGCCGACGATGGGCTTGCCGAAGTCCTCATCGCGAAAGCCCACCGCCCTGAGCATGGCGCGGTTGGGGGAGCGCTGCACCCCCTGGGTGACCACTTGGCTGCGCAGCGGAAAAGGAGAGTTGGCCATCATTGGCAAGAAGAAACCGAGAAAAGTGAGCAGGGAAAAGAATGGGTAGAACTCATCCTACCGCTTTTCCCAAAGGCAACCGTAACCCTCCTGGCAAGAGGGATCCGACCAAATCTGAAGCAACTCTGTAAGTTCTCGGCACCTGCGCCGAGAATCGGCCAGCCTACCTAGTAAAGGGGATCCCAAATTCCAATCGCGTCAGTGGGACGCAGTCCTTGCCCGCCGGTTCGAGATACAGAAGCTAGGGATCTCTTGTTCCGGCGTTTCCTCTTAGGTGTCAGTGAAGCCGCATATGATTCTCAGCTCTCCTCCCTCCCCAGCCGCCGTGCCCAGCAGCGCCGAACGGGAGATGGCGCGGGATGTGCTCACCCTCTCCCGCCATGTCTTGCAGCAGTTTGGCAGCTTTACTGCCGAGGCCCAGGACTTCAGCGCCCTGATGAACCGCATCGCCCTGGCCGGCAAGATGATCGCCCGCCGCCTCAGCCAGGCAGGGCTGATCGAGGGGACGCTGGGGGTGACCGGCAGCGTCAATGTCCAAGGGGAAGAACAGCAACAGATGGACGACTATGCCAACCGGGCCTTCATCCGCGCCTTGGAGCAGACGGGCCTGGTGTGTCGGCTGGTGTCGGAAGAGATGAAAACGCCGGCCCGCCTGCCGGAAAACTGCTCCCTCAGCCGCTTGGCCCTGGTGATCGATCCCTTGGATGGATCTTCCAACATTGACGCCAACCTCAGCGTCGGCTCGATTTTCTCTGTCCTTCATCCTCTAGAGGATCGTCCGGAAGCAGACAACCAAGATCTCCTGCAGCCGGGCCGTCGCCAACTGGCCGCCGGCTACATCCTCTACGGCCCCAGCACCCAACTGGTCTATTCCGTCGGCAAGGGGGTACACAGTTTTACCCTGGATCCCAGCTTGGGCGAGTTCATCCTCTCCAAGAGCGATATTCGCATTCCCGAACGCGGCTCCGTCTACAGCCTTAACGAGGGCTACTTCTGCCAGTGGAGCGAAGGGATCCAGAACTATGTCCGCTACGTCCACCGCCACGATGGCTACACCTCCCGCTACAGCGGCGCTCTGGTGGCGGATTTTCACCGCATCCTTCTCCAGGGCGGGGTGTATCTCTATCCGGGCACCCAGAAAAAACCAGAGGGCAAGCTGCGGCTGATGTACGAGGCCAACCCGCTGGCGTTTTTAGTTGAGCAGGCGGGGGGCGTAGCCACCACCGGCAGCGAGGCTATCCTGGACATCGTGCCCCAATCCCTGCACCAACGGGTGCCTTTGATTATCGGCAGCCGCGAGAATGTGGAAGAAGTGTTGCGCTGCCTTCGCTGACCTCCTAGCCCCTCTTCCCTGACCCCGCCCACGCAAGCCGAGCCGACTCTATGGTGACCCTGGCTGAAAACCCCCTGCGCGTTGGCCTCAACCAAGAGCGCGTTCCGGATCCCTGTATCCTGGTACAGTTTGGCGCTTCCGGGGATCTGGCGGCCCGCAAGCTGATCCCGGCCTACTACCGGCTATTCGTGCAGCGACGGCTGCCGCCGGAGTTTACCTTGGTGGGAGTGGCCCGGCGCGACTGGAGCCACGAGATCTATCGGGACAAGATGCGGGCGGCCCTGGAAGAATTTGCCCCCCAAGATCTGGGGCCAGAAGCCCTCTGGCAAGACTTTGCCCGCCGCCTGTTCTACTGTCGCCTTGATCTTGGCGATGCCGAGGGCTACCTGCGTCTCAAGCAATTCCTCGGCCAACTGGATGAGGAGCGGGGCACCCGCGGCAACCGGGTGTTTTATCTGGCAGTGGCGCCGGACTTCTACGCCCAGGCCATCCAACAGTTGGGGGCAGCCGGGATGTTGGCTGACCCGGCCAAAACGCGGGTGGTGATTGAAAAGCCCTTTGGCCACGACCTCACCTCGGCCCAGGAGCTGAACCGCATCGTGCAGCGGATTTGCCAGGAAGAGCAGGTCTACCGCATCGACCACTACCTGGGCAAGGAGACGGTGCAAAACCTGCTGGTCTTCCGCTTTGCCAACACCATCTTTGAGCCCCTCTGGAACCGCAACTACATCGACCATGTGCAGATTACTGTGGCGGAAACGGTGGGGGTGGAGGATCGGGCTGGCTACTACGACGCTGCCGGTGCTCTGCGGGACATGGTGCAGAACCACCTGATGCAGATCTACTGCCTCACTGCTATGGAGCCACCTGTCTCATTACGCGGCGACGGGGTACGCAACGAAAAGACCAAGGTGCTGCAGGCTACCCGCCTGGCGGATCTGCGCAATGTAGCCGCGGCAGCGGTGCGAGCCCAGTACGGCCCCGGCTGGATTGCCGGCAAGCCGGTGCCAGGCTATCGCCAAGAGCCCAATGTCAACCCCAACTCGCAAACCCCCACTTACGTGGCCCTGAAATTGGAATGCGACACTTGGCGGTGGCAGGGAGTGCCCTTTTACCTGCGCACCGGCAAACGCTTGGCCAAGAAGGTCTCCGAGGTGGCCATCTACTTTAAGCAGGTGCCGCTCTCTCTTTTTCCTTCGGCAGCCCGGGAGGTGAGCCCCAACATTCTGGTGCTGCGCATCCAGCCCAACGAGGGCATCTCCCTGCGCTTTGAGGCCAAGATGCCGGGGCCGGAGATCCGCACCCGCTCGGTGGAAATGGATTTTCGCTATGGAACTGCCTTTGGGTCGAGCACCCCGGATGCCTACGAGCGCCTGCTGTTGGACTGCCTGCTGGGGGATCCCACCCTATTTACCCGCGCCGACGAGGTGGAAGCCGCCTGGCGGGTGGTGACGCCGGTGTTGTCGGCCTGGGAAGCCCAGCCCGAAGGCAATGGCGGCAGTGCCGCGCCGCCCCTGCTCACCTACGAGGCCGGCACCTGGGGGCCCAAGGCCGCTGAAGACTTGCTGGCCCAGTCGGGGCGGCGGTGGCGACGTCTCTAGTTTGTTTGAATCGCTGCCCTCACCCCCGGCCCCTCTCCCAAAGGGACGGCCCTCACCCCCGGCCCCTCTC
>NZ_JANSJJ010000247.1:0-552 GCF_047502715.1 Synechococcus sp. H55.10 | reverse complement strand
CCGGGCCTTCCCCGTGAGGATCCGGGGGTTCCCCTTCGGGGGGATCCCTAGAAATTGGAAACACCACCTTATGGCCTTGATACCGTGCATCCCTTATCGTGGTTCCCCTTCGGGGGGATCCCTAGAAATTGGAAACGTCGTTCTTCTCTGTCGAAGGGAGCGACAGAAAAAAACAGTGGTTCCCCTTCGGGGGGATCCCTAGAAATTGGAAACGCTCTCTCCCCGATAGGTCACCACCACCTGGTATGAGGTGGTTCCCCTTCGGGGGGATCCCTAGAAATTGGAAACCCGTCCCGGTAGGTGACCTTGCCCGCTTCGCACAGCGGGGTTCCCCTTCGGGGGGATCCCTAGAAATTGGAAACGTTCTCGAGCCTCTTATCTTGGCTGGTACTGTTGTCAGCATGGTTCCCCTTCGGGGGGATCCCTAGAAATTGGAAACTGGATCTGCAGAACTCGTATGTCCGGGCTCGCTATTGGTTCCCCTTCGGGGGGATCCCTAGAAATTGGAAACAGAGGAAGAACTCCACTTCCGAGGTGAACTGGGCGTAGGGG
>NZ_JANSJJ010000246.1:0-554 GCF_047502715.1 Synechococcus sp. H55.10 | reverse complement strand
CAGTTACAATGGGCTATGGCCTGCGCAACGTAACCGATATCCCGCAGGCGTTGCGAGAGATTTGCCGGGTGCTCAAGCCCGGCTGTCGCGCCGCTATTTTGGACTTTCATCGCCCCACAGGGATCCCGTTTCTTGCTCACTTTCAGCGCTGGTACCTGAACACCCAGGTCGTTGCCCAGGCCCAAACCCTTGGACTGGGATCTGAATATTCCTACCTCGATCCCAGTTTGGACGGCTTCCCCTCTGGCGAAGAGCAGCGGCAAATGGCCTTGCAGGCAGGATTTTCTACTGCCAAGTTTTACCCCCTAGCCGGTGGCATGATGGGAGTGCTGGTGGTTGCAAGATGATCCAAACGGCTTCTCCCCTCGCTCCTTAGACCCCCCTCTTCCTTTGGGAGAGGGGCTGGGGGTAAGGGGGTCACCAGCAGTGCAGAGCGCCTGGCCAGCGTCTCAAACCGGTTGAAGAGGCAGCTTAGGATGCGGCCTCCGAGGAGACGCAGCGGACTTGGCCAAGAGGGGCTTGGCGGCTAGGGAGCAACATAGCGATCCTGGGAG
>NZ_JANSJJ010000245.1:0-557 GCF_047502715.1 Synechococcus sp. H55.10 | reverse complement strand
GGCCAATACCTGGACTTTCTTCGGGGAAAAGGCTGAGGGCCGCAAAGCATGGAAAAGCCTCTCCAGTCCTGGCCAAGCTCCACCAACTGAGAGCCCACCCAACCTCGAGAGGACTTGCCGATCCGGCAGAAACCTTTACAGGTCAGGGCCTTGCCGGTCAATGCTGAGCGGCAGTTTGACTTGCTACCTTAATGAAGGCTGCTGGCCGGACAGGCGCTAGACTGGCTCACCACCCATGGATACTCGCCTAATCAACATCGGCTTTGGCAATATCGTCGCCGCCGGGCGTGTTATCGCCATTGTCAGTCCTGAGTCAGCTCCCATCAAACGCATCATTAGCGACGCCCGCGAAAGAGGCCAGTTGGTGGACGCGACCTACGGTCGCCGCACCCGCGCCGTAATCATCACCGATTCCGGGCACGTCATCCTCTCGGCCATTCAGCCCGAAACCGTTGCCAACCGCTTCCTCACCGCCAAGGTTGGGCTGACGGAGGAACCTGAGTAAAAGCCTCACAAGCAGCCTGCGAGGCCGAGAGTGAGATATCCTAAAACAAACC
>NZ_JANSJJ010000244.1:0-2164 GCF_047502715.1 Synechococcus sp. H55.10 | reverse complement strand
AGCTGTGTATAACAGACAGGGGAAAAGGTAGGGATCAACAGGGTGTGGCTCTTACCGGTACCCGGCCCGCCGAGCAGCGTTTCCGTCCCCTTGCGGGGAAAAGGTAGGGATCAACCTACCACGGGGCTGTTTGAGGGGAAACCAGTTAAGCAGCTGCAGTTTCCGTCCCCTTGCGGGGAAAAGGTAGGGATCAACCTGGGAGCTTTTGAGGTTTTTCTCCCGCCCTCGGGAAGTTTCCGTCCCCTTGCGGGGAAAAGGTAGGGATCAACATCAATCAGTTGGTCGAATTCGGCGTCGCTGAGAGGTTTCCGTCCCCTTGCGGGGAAAAGGTAGGGATCAACAGCCTATCTGCCTTCTGAGCCGCCTGGACTCCAAGCCGTTTCCGTCCCCTTGCGGGGAAAAGGTAGGGATCAACCTAAGGCGAAAGTAGCTGACAAATGGGCCCTCACCACCCGTTTCCGTCCCCTTGCGGGGAAAAGGTAGGGATCAACCGGAGTCGGCGGGAGAGATCTTCAAGCACTTACCCGTGCGTTTCCGTCCCCTTGCGGGGAAAAGGTAGGGATCAACGAGCCCGAGCGGCTCCGCTTGCGGCCGAGGCGCCACCAGTCGGTTTCCGTCCCCTTGCGGGGAAAAGGTAGGGATCAACTCCAAGAAATCAGCCCGATTCCGTTGGTGCTGCGGGTGGTTTCCGTCCCCTTGCGGGGAAAAGGTAGGGATCAACGTGAAATCAGGCGGACATACGCAGCCGCCAAAAGGGTTTCCGTCCCCTTGCGGGGAAAAGGTAGGGATCAACGTCACCTGGCTATTCAAAGAGGCTCAGAAGGAAACGTTTCCGTCCCCTTGCGGGGAAAAGGTAGGGATCAACACTGTACTATCTAAACTGTTTGGTCGAAGTCGGTTTCGTCGTTTCCGTCCCCTTGCGGGGAAAAGGTAGGGATCAACGTCGGCGGTAAGCTTAAATCCGCGAGTCCGGCCTAAGGGTTTCCGTCCCCTTGCGGGGAAAAGGTAGGGATCAACCAGGGGAAAGAATGTCTTAAGGGCTTCGCTCCGGTGGCCGTTTCCGTCCCCTTGCGGGGAAAAGGTAGGGATCAACTCGATTTCGTCGTCTTCCTCGTAGCGGGAAAGAGTGATGGTTTCCGTCCCCTTGCGGGGAAAAGGTAGGGATCAACCTGCCAAGGCTGCCCGCAAGGCGGCGCGCAAAGCGGCGTTTCCGTCCCCTTGCGGGGAAAAGGTAGGGATCAACGCTGCGGGTGTTGTTTAGCCTGCAGGTCGGTTCCCGCGTTTCCGTCCCCTTGCGGGGAAAAGGTAGGGATCAACCTTGCTCATGCCCAGGCCCACGGGTTGTCGCCACTCGGCGTTTCCGTCCCCTTGCGGGGAAAAGGTAGGGATCAACTCCCAGCTTTGTGCCGGGGGAGGTGGTGCAGGTGGTGGGTTGTTTCCGTCCCCTTGCGGGGAAAAGGTAGGGATCAACTTTCGGTGACGACGCGGACCTGGTGGCCCAGCTGCGTTTCCGTCCCCTTGCGGGGAAAAGGTAGGGATCAACAGCGGCGGCCCACGTGCACTACGTCCTGGCCAAGGGGTTTCCGTCCCCTTGCGGGGAAAAGGTAGGGATCAACGACGTCGGCGATCTCCAGGCCGGTGGCCGGCGCCGTCGCCAGGTTTCCGTCCCCTTGCGGGGAAAAGGTAGGGATCAACGGGGTTGGCGAGGGCCATTCAGGGGAAAGAATACCTTAGTTTCCGTCCCCTTGCGGGGAAAAGGTAGGGATCAACGTCTTGACCAGGCCGGAAACGTACTTAAGTTCGGTACACGTTTCCGTCCCCTTGCGGGGAAAAGGTAGGGATCAACTCGATTATGTTTCTCTGCTGATGTCATGAACCCAGTGTTTCCGTCCCCTTGCGGGGAAAAGGTAGGGATCAACGTGGTGCTGGTAAATGGGCAGCAGGCGGACGGGGCGTTGTTTCCGTCCCCTTGCGGGGAAAAGGTAGGGATCAACGGAAGGGGATCGATATCGTTTGTGGGACGTAAACAGCGTTTCCGTCCCCTTGCGGGGAAAAGGTAGGGATCAACCCTACCCCCGGAAAAGCCTGAACTCATGCGGTTTTCAAGGTGCGTTTGCGAGGGAGTACGGAGACTTCCCGACACAGATATTAACATCGCTTTGGC
>NZ_JANSJJ010000243.1:0-560 GCF_047502715.1 Synechococcus sp. H55.10 | reverse complement strand
GAAGACGGCTGAGCTATCTGCTCGGGGAACTTCGCATCCGTAGTAGTCATCTCTAGCGGGTCAACGAAACTTTTCCCTCACCCCCCGCCTTTCTCCTCTTGGGAGAGGGAAGCAGTTCCGCAGGCATGAGGAGTGGGCCTGGGGATAAGGAGATACACCCTATCCTAGCGTTGGCATCTCAGGCCCTTACCTATCCCTTTTGAACCCGCCGCTCAAACTCCTCGCGGGTGGCATCCACCAGTTGCACCGCCTCTGAGTAGAGCTGCGGGTGGTTTTGCTTAAGCCAACTCAAGAGCCGCGCCAACTGGGCTGAACAGAGATCCAGATCGGCCTGAAAAATCACTGCCGCTGCCATGTGCTGGGCGTATTCGGGGGGATGGCCCTGCTGCGTCAGCTCCGCCGTCAAGGCGGCCAAAGCCTGCTGCCGAACAGAGGGGGCGGAGCCTTCTGGGATGGACATAGGCGGGATTCCTTAGTCGGAAAAGTAGCGGCGCAGGGCTAAGGTCACGTTATGCCCCCCAAACCCAAAGGCGTTGACCAGGGCCACGTCAACAGCCATC
>NZ_JANSJJ010000242.1:0-2203 GCF_047502715.1 Synechococcus sp. H55.10 | reverse complement strand
TGTAATCTTCAGATGTGTATAATTGACAGGAGGGAACACTCCCTCACCCCCGGCCCCTCTCCCTGAGGGAGAGGGGAGTTAGTAGGGATCCGTGCTGGATTAATCTGGAGAGAACTTTGACGTTGCTCGATCGGCCTTTCTCTTCCTTGCGAGTTTGCCTATGTCTGTTATCCGTGCTCTGCACCGCCAGTTGGTGAGCAAAGAGCGCTCAGCTGAGGAGATCGCGCGCGAATACCTGGAGCGCCTGCACCGGCTGGAGCCGCAGCTTAAGAGCTTTATTACTGTCACCGAGGAGCTGGCGCTGCAACAGGCTAGAGCGGTGGATGCCCGCATTCGCGCCGGGGAGGCGATTGGTCCGCTGGCCGGGATCCCGTTGGCTGTGAAAGATAACCTTTGCACCCAAGGGATCCGCACCACCTGCGCTTCTCGGATTCTGGAGGGGTTTATTCCGCCCTACGAGTCAACGGTGACGGCGCGGCTGGCGGCAGCCGGCATGGTGACGGTGGGCAAGACCAACCTGGACGAGTTTGCCATGGGCAGCTCCACGGAAAACTCGGCCTTTCAGCGCACTGCCAACCCCTGGGATCTGACGCGGGTGCCAGGGGGATCCTCAGGGGGATCGGCGGCGGCGGTGGCGGCTGACCAGGCGGTGGTGGCCTTGGGATCGGATACGGGGGGATCGATCCGCCAGCCGGCGGCCTTTTGTGGTGTGGTTGGCCTCAAGCCCACCTACGGGCTGGTCTCCCGCTATGGGCTGGTGGCCTTTGCCTCTTCTCTGGATCAGGTGGGGCCGTTTGGGCGCACGGTGGAGGATGTGGCCCTGCTGCTGCAGGGGATTGCCGGCCACGACCCCATGGACTCCACCAGCCTTAGGGTGGAGATCCCGGACTACAGCCAGGCTTTGATCCCCGATATCAAAGGCTTCAAGATTGGCGTCATCCGCGACCTGCTGGGGGAAGGGTGTGGGGAAGAGACCCGCGCGGCTGTGCAAGCTGCCATCCAACACCTGCAGGAGCTGGGGGCAGAGATCCTGGAGATCGACTGCCCCAGCTTTCGCTACGGCCTGGCCACCTACTACATCATTGCTCCTTCGGAAGCTTCTTCCAATCTGGCCCGCTACGACGGCGTCAAGTACGGCCTGCGGGAACCTGCCGACTCGCTCTTGGCTATGTATGGCAAGACCCGCGCCCGCGGCTTTGGGCCGGAGGTGAAGCGGCGCATCATGATCGGCACCTATGCCCTCTCTGCCGGCTACTACGATGCCTACTACCTCAAGGCCCAGAAGGTGCGCACCTTGATCAAGCAAGATTTTCTGCGGGCCTTCGAGAAGGTGGATGTGTTGGTCAGCCCCACCACCCCCACGCCGGCTTTCAAAAGCGGCGAGCGGGAGGATCCCTTGAGCATGTACCTGTGCGACCTGATGACGATCCCGGTCAATCTTGCGGGCTTGCCGGGGCTAAGCCTGCCCTGTGGCTTTGCCGATGGGCTGCCGATTGGCTTGCAAATCGTGGGCAACGCCCTGCAAGAGAGCAAGGTGCTGCGGGTGGCCTATGCCTACGAGCAAAGCACCGACTGGCACCAGCGACGGCCCCCACTGGAGCAGCCTTCGATTGAAAAGACCCAGGGATCTGCCCCCGTCCAGCCCGGCAAAGGGAGCAAAAAAGCCAAAAGCTGAGGATCCAGCAGCTAGGCAATGCCCATCTGGTTGGCCGCCGAGAAGCGCTCCATAAAGCGCAGGAAGCGATCCCACTCGGCTTCTGTTTCCATGTCGTAGATCACTTCCAGGGCCTTGAATTCCCCGTTTAGGAACTTGGCTTTGATGTTGCGGGTGGTCAGCTCCCCTTCTTCGTCGATCATCCGCATGCCAAGGATGTTTTGCGTGTCGGACTTCAGCTCCTCAAAGCGAAAAATGGCGGATCCCCGCTTGCCGGTTTTGGATTTCAGCAGCCGTACTTGGGTGGGCACTTCTGGAATGCCGGGGGAAAATTCGATACTGACCATGATGCTTAAAAAAATAACCGATTCAGGCCATTATAGTTGTTCCAGATACGATTAAGACACTTTGCCGCTAGCGGCCCAAACGCTCCGCGCCGCTCACGCGACCACCCCCAGCCCCTCTCCCTGGGGGAGCAGGCCCTCACCCCCAGCCCCTCTCCCTGGGGGTGAGGGGAGCTGGAGAGCATCGGACAGGCTGTTCCATATT
>NZ_JANSJJ010000241.1:0-562 GCF_047502715.1 Synechococcus sp. H55.10 | reverse complement strand
ACGTACCCAAATCAACAGCGCTTTTAGAATCACCTTTTAGCGGCTCATACAGGCCGGCCGCGGCTAACTCAACCAACCCCTATTCTGACAGTTGAGAGGGGCTACCGTGTAGTTCGCGACTGGATGAGCCTGAAAAGGTGTTTCAATATCTTACTTGGCCAATTCTGGAGCTGCCTAGGTTTTGTCTAAAGCGCTTGCCCCCGGAGCTAAGGTTTCCTGGGGGCTCTGGGCCTTAGCATCGCACAGCAGTTGCTGTTCCAGCAGTTGCCACAGCGAGTCGGGCACTGCTGCCTTGAGGGCTCTGCTGAGCTGCTGCTTCCGCCGCGCTGCCCGCAGACATTCTAGCCGGCGACACAGGTAGGCAGAACGGCCCATGCCCTTGTCCAGAAGCACCTGGTGAGTATCGTATTGCCTAACTAGCCGCCACAGTTGGGAGCGGGGAAACAACTGGCGACAGCCTACACAGCGCCGTAGAGGATCCCTGCTAACCAAAGGATCTTGTCTTGAAGGGCCTACCTACCCCAGCCTACTCCAACTGGGGCAGCCGTGACCGCAAAAACTC
>NZ_JANSJJ010000240.1:0-565 GCF_047502715.1 Synechococcus sp. H55.10 | reverse complement strand
GTTCAAACACTTCTGGATCCCCTTGGATCCACCCCGCCCGGATGTTTACACCCTCGAAGCTTTGCCTGAACTCACTCCCACCCAGAAAGCGCTCCAGCAGGGCTGGCTGGGATCCCTTTTGGCTTAAGAGTAGGTAGGAGGTAGCAATGCTTTAAAATCTTCCCAGCTGTTCGCAACTCCTGAGTTAAGTTAAAGAAAATAGGATCAAAGGGAAATGACTCTGCTTTTAGGTCTTCTAATTGGATTGGCTATTGGTTTCTCCCTGGGCGTTTATACCTGTAGGCGATCTGAAGTGAACCGCTACGAATCGAGGTTTGAGAGATGGAGGAAAGAAACTGAGAGGGCAATAGCTTTGCAACTTGACCAGTTCACTCAAAGAGCTAATAGCCAGTTACTGGATGAGATTCTAAGAAAGTTACAAGCTGACCTTGAGGGCTTCAAACTTCATATCTCAGAAAGTCTGTCCGAAAGTTACCAAAACTTCCTTCAGCGTTTAGCTGACTATACAAGTCAGCTAGTTAAGAATATAAGTAATCAGCAGAATATCCTGGGCAGACTATCGGAA
>NZ_JANSJJ010000239.1:0-2264 GCF_047502715.1 Synechococcus sp. H55.10 | reverse complement strand
CACACAGCCACATCAAACACTGGCCAGCTTGCTGGCTCTCCTGTTAGCTCATGCACCCGCTCAGCCACGCCCCTCTGCTGCAAGAGGGCACAGGGATCCACAAAGCTCCCTTCCCCATACAGCTCCAGGCGTGGCAAGTCCAGCAAATCAGCAGCAATCACCCCAGGACAGCCGCGGCTGAGAAACACCTTGAGCCGCTCTTGCACCCGATGCAGCTCTTGCACAGGCTCATACACAGCCAGGCGGGTGTCTATCAGGTGAGAGTTAGCCGTGCTGACAAAGTGACGCACCTCGGAACGAGGCGAGTAGCGGAAGGGTTCGGGCAGCTCTCCGCCAAACACCCAGTCCAGCAGATTCTGGATGCGGTGGCGGGGGTGCCACTGTTTGTCGAAGGCTTGGTAGGCGCGGCGGGCAATCTCGATGGCTTCTTGTGGATGGTCGAGGTAGTAGCGAACCTTTTCCAAAAGTTCGTCTTCGGAGTCGTAGGTGTCGCAGTAGGTTCCCGGCACCAGCAGCTCGTCGAAGCCCGAGGCAAAAGAAAGACGGTCTGTCAACAAAAAGCCACCTGCTGAGATCACTTCCAGGTTGCGGAGATTGAGATCCGCATTTTGGCTACAGTTAAACGAAATCAGCGAGTTGGCAAAGCGTTCGGCTGCTTCTATGCGATTGGCAGCTTTGATGAGGATAGGCAAATCCGCTTCCTTCAAAGCCTGCACAAGTCGGGAGCGTCTGGGGTGCCGAGAGCCTTGCTGGCCAATGAAGACAATTTGGTTTTCTCTCACTTCTACCCACTCGTGGGCGACAGGGCGCATGGAGATAAGGGGCAACCAGGCCAGGTTTTCCACACCTGCTGCAGCAAACCAGTGCAGGTGATGGCGGTTGTAGGCGGTGGCCACGTAATCAAAGCCTTCGGTAGCCCAGTAGGCTAGGAGGTGATTGATGGGGAACTCCCAATGGTGAGTATCGCCAGCCAGCAGGACAGTCGGGCAGCCAAACTTCTTGGTATTAAAAGGATTACTCGAGTCGAAGCTAGAAGTCCAAATAACAACTAAGTCAAATTCCTTATCTGCAATCTGCTCAGACTGCTGTACGAAGCCGTAGAGGTCATAATCTCCTTCTGGGCACTCCACTAGGCCGCCGGTGAAGTTGACAAAGCCTAACCCAAATCCCTTCGCTCTTGCCTTGGGACAAAGGGTTACCTGCCGGTCTGAAAGCAGAGGGGGCGGGATGTAGTCGGGTGGAGCTGGCCAGTTGAGAAGAATACGCGGAGCTGCGGCCTTGGTACCCTTCATTTTTTGATCCTTCGCTCGGGCAGTCCGTAGGAGCTTAGCAGTCCTAGGTTATGAAACGGTTATAAAGCCAGCTCTACTCCTCAGGGATCCGTCAAAACCCTTGTTTAGCCCGTCCCTGCAGCTTTCTAGAGCTGGATCGATAACTGGCAACCCTAGCTTGCCCTGGAAGTCAGGCTAAAGAAGAAGGGATCCCTTGACCCTCTATTAGGATAGGCCATGGGCAGCCCCGCCGTTGATAGGCCGGATCTGGCCTACCTACCCAAGCGGCCACCTGCCGAGGTCAAGTAGGAGCAACGACGAGCAGAGCACCTGGCCCAAAAGCTGCGGGAACTAGGGGTGAATCCGGGTACATTAGGCTAGAGAGAACGAAACGCCAGGGATCCCTTCCATGCAGTGCCAAGACCTTGCTCAGGAGCTGGCTTCGGAGCTGGAGCAAGTCGGGAGTCTCGCTCAGCTATTAGACTGGGCTCTAGGTCGCATGCCTGAACAGCAGATCTTTTGTCAGATCGGCTGGGAAGACTCAGGAGCTGTGCTAGAGGCAATGGTTCGCCACTCGGAAAAGTTAGCAGTAATTCTACGGGATCCGCTCCAGAATTCTTCTAAAAAATTGCCCAGCACGGAAGATCTCCAAGCCCAGATCCTTCGGCTAGGGTTAGAAGAACGGGTTTTGCTGCTCGAAGGATTCATCCCCGCTCTTCTGGCAGATTTGGGGGAAGGGTTTCCCGATAGCCGAATTGGCGTTTGCTTCTGGGCGGAGCTTGTTGACTATCGCACCCATTTGCTCCAGTCTCTGCTTCTGCGGGATTACCTGGCTGAGCCGGCCCTGTACTTGGTCGATCACTGCCGCTACGGATCCCTTGCCCAATCGACCTTAGACTTGATGGGAGTGGATCCCGCTTTTCATCTGCAAAAAGCTTTTCCCAAGCTCAGCCAAGGGATCCATCTCTTGAGCTGGGATCCCCAACACAGAGC
>NZ_JANSJJ010000238.1:0-473 GCF_047502715.1 Synechococcus sp. H55.10 | reverse complement strand
GGTGAGAACCAGTGGTCGGGAATACGAGTTTCCCGATCTTTCTGCTGCCGAGCGGCGGCAGATCCACACGCTGCTGAAAGACCCTGCCTACGCCGATCTGGAAACCTTCAGCCGTGGCAAAGAGCCTGACCGTCGTCTGGTGATCCGGCGGGCCTCTTCTCGACCCTGACCTGGGGGCACTCTTGCCGATAGGGGCGATTCTAGGGATCCCTGCTACCCAGAACGTATAGAGGGGGATGTCATGCTGAGGCCAATTCGTCTATCCGACCTGCGGCAGATGCCCGGTCAAACCCAAGAGGTACAGTTTAGGCAGTTTTTTTCAGGTTTTGAGAGCTTGACCCCTGTGGAGGGATCCCTGCAGGCCAGCCACCGGGGGCATTTCCTGGAGGTGAGCGCCGAGGCCCGCACCATCGTCACCCTCACCTGTCACCGCTGCCTGCAGCAGTTCAACCACCTGTCTATTATACACATAT
>NZ_JANSJJ010000237.1:0-567 GCF_047502715.1 Synechococcus sp. H55.10 | reverse complement strand
ATTTCCACCCATGCCCGGCTGGTCAGCAGCTCCCGCTCTGGGTTGCAATCCGGCCAGAACCCCGTCTCGCCAACGGGATCCGCCCCCTGGGATCCCTGGCCTAGGGCATCGCTCTGGGTCCACGGGGCAAACGCCGTGGCCAGAGGGCTATGCACGGCCGCCGCCAGCGCAGAAGCGCCGTCCGGCGTGGACAATTCTTGATCCACAGCTTCACCCCTCACACCAAGCCTATTCATCACTGTCAGGTTTAGCGCAAAGTCCAGCCGGGCGCCATCCACAGCAGCGGCACTTCCGGGATCCCGGCCACCTCGTTGCTTCCCAACAGTCGGGCCAGCCAGAGATTTTGCCCTTGCGGAGGCAGTCCTTGGCTCAAGAGCCGCTGCAGGGCGCGTTGGAACGGATCTCTCTCCCCTGCTGGTGACAAGGAGGGATCCCCCGTCATCCGCCGCAGATCTTCCACGGCTTCGGTATATCCTCCCAGGGCATCCACCAGGCCCAGCTCCACCGCCTGGGCCCCAGTAAAGAGGCGCCCATCAGCCAACTGGCGCACGCGGGCCTCATCCAGAC
>NZ_JANSJJ010000236.1:0-568 GCF_047502715.1 Synechococcus sp. H55.10 | reverse complement strand
GAACAAGAAATTGATAAGGTTTTGCGCGACATCTGCGAGATTCTTTCGTTTCCAATTTCTAGGGATCCCCCCGAAGGGGGAACAGGAAGAGTTGTTCCAGTTCCTCTCTGGTGGCAGAGGTTTCCAATTTCTAGGGATCCCCCCGAAGGGGGAACTGGCGGGGGGAAGAGAGTAGGTACGACGAAGTTGTAGGGTTTCCAATTTCTAGGGATCCCCCCGAAGGGGGAACCTGTCATCGGACTCCTGGTGGATTTAGAAAACTCGTACGGTTTCCAATTTCTAGGGATCCCCCCGAAGGGGGAACTGTTAACAGAACTGGTCGTTAAAGGGGAACTATTTGTTCCCTGTTTCCAATTTCTAGGGATCCCCCCGAAGGGGGAACCTTTCGTCTGGCTATTCGAAGAGGCTCAGAAGAAGGCGTTTCCAATTTCTAGGGATCCCCCCGAAGGGGGAACAATGCCGCCGCCCCTGGCAGTGGTTAGGTAAGTAATTACGTTTCCAATTTCTAGGGATCCCCCCGAAGGGGGAACATTTTTAACTGCAATAAACTTTGCAGTCGAGGATACGG
>NZ_JANSJJ010000235.1:0-568 GCF_047502715.1 Synechococcus sp. H55.10 | reverse complement strand
GGCGGGGCTGACGTAAATCAGCTCTTTGCCGCAAAGCGTGGAAATCCAAAACAGTTGCTGGCTGTTCTCAGCCAGTTGCAAAAAACGATGCTCGCTCTCTCTGCGGGCTTCCTCCAGTTGCTGTTGCCGTTCTTTAAGCTGGCGGGAGGCCGTGATATCGGTAACAAACCCTTCAAAATAGAGGGGCTCCCCCTGCTCGCTGTACAGGGTGCGGGCGTTTAAAGAAATCCAGATTTTTTTGCCGTCCTTGCGGCACACCTGCTGCTCGGCGTGCACGACCTGGCCTTCCTTCAGCATGCGCTGTACGAACTCAGATCGCTGCTCCGGGTCGCCGTAGATCTGAGAGCCGATATCGGAGACGTGGCGCATCAAATCTTCTGGGGATTCGTAGCCAAAAATATGGGCCAGAGCCGGGTTGGCCACCAGATATTTCCCTTCTGGAGTCGTTTGAAAAATACCTTCGACAGCGTGCTCGAAGATCTGTTGGTAGCGGGCGGCAGTGCTGCGGATGTGCTGCAGTTGCGCCCGAAGTTCCGCGAGGGCTTGTTGCTGCTCCTGGGCCTGGAGC
>NZ_JANSJJ010000234.1:0-569 GCF_047502715.1 Synechococcus sp. H55.10 | reverse complement strand
ATCACGTAGCGCACCCCCAGCTCTGCCAGCATGGGGCCGGAGATCTCTCCCGTAAACGCCCCTTGATCCTCCCAGTGCAGGTTCTGGGCTCCCACAGCAATGCCGGATCCCCGCGTTTCTTCTACCACCACAGCCAGGTCTGTGAAGGGCACGCAGAGAATGATCTGCCGCTGCGGCCTCACCCCTGCAGACGAGGCTTGCAGGGCTGGACGAAACTCGCGCAGAAACTGGCGAGCCTCAGCCTGAGTCTTGTGCATTTTCCAGTTGCCGGCAATGAGGATGGGGCGCAAGATGGATCCTCCCTAAGCGACACAACGATGTAGTCAATCGCTGGGATCCCGAGCCTGGGGGATCCCGAGCTTTTTTCGTATGTCACAGTGTATCAGCAAGAGGTTTCAGAAGAGGGCGAGGGAGGTTGTTGACGCCGCTCCTCCAAGCTGGCCGCAAGGGCAGCTAGGCAGTCTTGGAGGGGGGATCCCTGCTCTAGGTGCCGGACGGCAACGGCATAGGCTTCGGGGTGAGCTTGCAACAAGGCCCGGCTCTGGCGCAGAAAGCGGTTGATGTGGGCC
>NZ_JANSJJ010000233.1:0-570 GCF_047502715.1 Synechococcus sp. H55.10 | reverse complement strand
TCCTAACTCCAACCTTACGGAGCTAGAAGCGTTTGCTTAAACTCAGCTAGAGCTGCCAGAGTTTCTTGATCTAGGGGTCGACAAAGAAGAGGTGCTGCTTGACGTATTGCTTCAAGAGGCCAATCCCACCAGGCAAGCTGGCTGAGCTGTTCGATTACCTCGGGTGAGAAGCAGTAGCGAACTACTTTGGCGGGCACACCGGCAACAATTGCCTAGGGCGGGACATCCCTTGTCACTACTGCATCCATCCCAACTACTTCTCCGTTTCCAATCTTCACTCCTGAGCGAATCATAGCGCCATGGCCGATCCAAACGTCATGTCCAACTAGAATGTCTCCTCGGGTCAGAGGGTGACCTTCCAGAGCACGCAGCTCACTCCAGCACTCAGGTAGGTGAGTGAAAGGATAGGTAGTAGCCCAGTCAGTGTGGTGCTCGTAGCCTGCAAAAAAATGTACCCCTTGTGCAATTGAGCTACAGCGGCCAATCTTTACCTGCGAAGGTTCTCCCATCCAATGAACGAAGAACTCACATCCATAGCTGAGAGAGCCAATATTAACCAATGGAAACGGC
>NZ_JANSJJ010000232.1:0-572 GCF_047502715.1 Synechococcus sp. H55.10 | reverse complement strand
GGGTAGGCCAGCCGCGCCTGGAGTTTCATCTCCCCGCTCCCAGCTCTCCTGCCGGGCAAAACCTGCAAAACCCAATACCGACCTGGATAGAAGAAAGGGCCTAGGCCGGAGACTTTCATCGCACCAGTTGTTTCTAGGCTTTCGCTCTCTTGGAACCACCGTTTCTCTGATGTCTGTAGGAGAGGTAGGTGCCGACTGTTATGTGGGCAGAATCAACTCGCAAAAAATCTCGATGAGTGCTAGCATTCGCTACCTTGGTTTGCTAGCAGTTTTCTCCCTTATCTGCACAGGATTGTTCACCGGAGCGCTCATCAGGCAAGGCTCCCCGCTTGCGTGCCAAAGCATCCATCCCCAGGTAGTAGCCGGCGGAGAAAGAGTTCTGTCCACCTGCTTTTTAGCCTTGGCAATTGGCCCAAGTTGAGTATAATCAGTGCCTACTATCCACCAACATTCAGGTTCAGGCCGATGAGGGTTGGGAAGGGATCCCAACTTAAGTCGGTCGAGGGGCTTCTAGCCTCTTTTGGCAAGATCTCTATTTTCGCGAGAAAACTCTGTAGGACTGAATCCAATGG
>NZ_JANSJJ010000231.1:0-572 GCF_047502715.1 Synechococcus sp. H55.10 | reverse complement strand
GGTTGGATTTAGTACTCAACTTTCTGGACATTTACGGGCATAGCAGTACAACGGCATTGCTAGTTTCAGGAGAAAAGTTATCCAGCGGTATGTCTGTCTTAAGGAAGCAACGAAAATCTTGAGAGTCCACGAAAACACTTAGCGATGGTGGGAAGCAGAAGGTAAAATTAGAGCCATCAAAATGCCATCTGGGCAAAGGCAATATGACATCAGTACTTAGGTGCTCTAGGGTTCTTCCTTAGGGCTTTGAGGGATTCCTCCCTTTCTGTCAGCAATGATGGAATTGCAATCGTTGCATCGTCCGGATCATATCCGTATTGTGCAGCGTAAATGAATCAGACGCTCCATGACCACTCTAATTGTTCTCTAATTGTTCGCAACGTTGATGAGGCCATTGTCAAAGCCCTTAAAGAAAAGGAGAGGCGTCACGGCGCGAGTGCAGAAGACGAACATCGCAAAATCCTGGAGCAAGTCTTACTCCAACTTGCAAAAAAAGTCCTTTGCCAAGTGCTCAGATCGATCACAAACGTTGGTGAAGATTCGGACTTCGAGCGGCTACAAGAAGATAACAC
>NZ_JANSJJ010000230.1:0-574 GCF_047502715.1 Synechococcus sp. H55.10 | reverse complement strand
CCCAAAGGTGGCGCCATCTTTCAGGCAGACCCAAAACAGAGGGATCCCTGCCGCTGGACTCTGCTGCTAGTTGCCGTTGCTCCTGTTCCAGCAACTCCAGCAGGCGGGTGTTGTTGGCTGCCCTGGCTGCTTCTAGACGATGGGCCAGAGAGGCAGCGATGTTCCGCCGATGGCAGGCCAGGAAGCTAACTCTACTCGCTTCAGCAGTTGCGTTCATGAGAGATCTCCCCACCCTGACCTCTACACACCAATTCTATCGTAGATTCTGTAGCAATAGATACGATTCAAAACCTTGGCAATCGCCCTGGTCGGTAAAGAGGGGGTCAAGGTTATTGCGGTACTAAAAGCGCAGGTCAGAGGGAATTTGTTGCAAGTAAGTTTCAATTCACAACTTTTTCTTAATAAGTGGTTTCGATCTTGAGGATCTGACTTACTTTGTTACCTGTAGAGCGTTCCTCGTCGAAAACCTATGAGCCTTGTTGCCCAAGTCATCGCGCAGTCGGATGCGGCCGATCGCTTCCTCAGCAGTGCCGAGATCGCCAAGCTAGAAGACTTCTTCAGCAAAGGTCAAGTG
>NZ_JANSJJ010000229.1:0-2278 GCF_047502715.1 Synechococcus sp. H55.10 | reverse complement strand
ATATGTGTATAAGATACAGTATCCCTCTTTATTCCCCGCCTCAACTTGGAATGGTCACAGCGGGCTATCCGAGTGCTACAGGAGCGGCTGATAAAAGACAACTCCCTGCCGGAACTGCTAGAGGCCATCGCCCAGTTGGGCCTGATCAAGCCAGGTGAGCTGGAAGACGCCCTCTGGCTCAACCTGCTCACCGATTTCGATCGCTATCTCTTTGAGCGGGCAGGCACCTGTTCCTTTGAAGTGCAGGGACGGGTTGCCCAAGAAGCCCCCATTGGCGGGTTTGAGTTGGAACCGCTGCTGCAAGAAGCGGCTCGCCGCCACGACCGCTGGGCGGAGTTGAAGGCGGTGATCCCCACGCTGCTGGCGGTGCCAGTGGTCAACTGGGATCGGGTCAACCGCTATCGCCTCACCGACGAACAGCGGGTTGTTCTTGCGCCGGCGACAGAGCACCTGGATGGTGCGCTCGATCTCCGCCTCGCGGCCGACCAGCGGATCGATCTTGCCGGCAAGGGCCAGCTCGTTGAGGTTGACGGCATACTCCTTGAGCGGATTCCCGCGCGACTCCTCGCCGCCCTCTTCACCGGCACTCTTACTCTCGCTCTCCTCCTTCGCCGGAGCCGCCTTGCCGCCCTTTCTGGTCACGCCATGCGCGATGTAGTTGACCACGTCGAGCCGGGAAATGTCCTGCTGGCCGAGCAGGTAGACCGCATGTGAATCCTTCTCGCCGAAGATCGCCACCAGCACATTGGCGCCGGTGACCTCCTTCCGTCCCGAGGACTGGACGTGGTACACCGCCCGCTGCAGCACGCGCTGAAAGGCGAGCGTGGGCTGGGTGTCGCGCTCGTCGTTCGGCGCGAGTACCGGCACGGTCTGGGCGATGACCGCCTTGAGCTCGCGGCCGAGGGATTCGAGATTGGCGCCGACTGCGCGCAGTACCTCGGCGGCGGAGGGATTGTCGAGCAAGGCGAGCAGAAGGTGCTCGACGGTCATGAACTCATGGCGCTGCTCGCGCGCCTGCTTGTAGCACAGACCGATGGTGAGCTCGAGGTCTTTACTGAACATGGCTCGCTCTCCTCGTTCCGGCCCTCATGCCCGTTCCATCGTACACAGCAGGGGGTGCTGATGGCTGCGCGCGAACTCGTTGACCTGAGCGACCTTGGTCTCGGCCACCTCGCGCGTGTATACCCCGCAGACACCGCGCCCGCGGGTATGGACCTGGAGCATGATCCGGGTGGCCCGCTCCCGGTCCATGGCGAAGAACACTTCGAGCACCATGACGACGAAATCCATCGGCGTGTAATCGTCGTTGAGCAGCACGACCTGGTACATCGGCGGCCGATCGACATCGACCTTGCCGGCATCGACCAGCAGACCCTCGTCGCGTTCCACGCTCGAGCGGGTATTCCGGCTCATGGACCGATCGCAGGCTCCAGGGCTCAAACTACCCGTTCTAGAGTATAGGTCCGAGATCGTGATCGGTTCCGTGAACGCGCTTCCAGCTCACACCTTGACGAGGCCGCCGGCGGCGAGGCTTCCGCTCGTCGCGGGTGCCCGCCGGTGAGGCCGCCCCGTCTGACCGTCGCCGTCCTGGCCTGGGACGGGCAGCGGCTGCTGTTCGTCGAGGAGGAGATCGAGGGCAGGCGGGTCCTCAATCAGCCGGCCGGCAGGGTCGAGGCCGGAGAATCGCTGCTGCAGGCCGCCTCCCGCGAGACCCTGGAGGAGACCGGCTGGATGGTGCAGATCGAGGCGCTCGTCGGGGTCTACGAATGGCGCGATGTGGACCGACATACGGTGCGCTTCGCCTTCGCCGCCCGTCCGATCGCGCCGCGACCGGGGGTATCCCTCGATCCCGGCATCCGCTCGGTGCTCTGGCTCGAGCCCGAGCGTTTCCGCAGCCACCCCCTGCCGCATCGCTCCCCGCTGGTGGCACGCTGCGCGGAGGATTTCCTGCGCGGCCGACGCCTCCCGCTCGATCAGGTGGTCTGCGATCTCGGCAACCGCGTGCCGCCATGAGCATCCTCGCCGCGCTCTCCGGGGGGGTGGACTCGGCCGTGGCCGCCTCGCTGCTGGTGCGCGAGGGCCTCGCCGTGGAGGGGCTGTTCATGCGCAACTGGGAGGAGGAAGATCCCGCCCGTCCCTGTCCGGCCGAAGCGGATGCCGCCGACGCCGAAGCGGTCGCCCGCATCCTCGGCATCCCCTTCCACCGCCGCCATTTCCCGGTCGAGTACAGGGACTCTCTCTTAAACACATCTGACGCAGCCCACGATCAAAAAAGTGT
>NZ_JANSJJ010000228.1:0-575 GCF_047502715.1 Synechococcus sp. H55.10 | reverse complement strand
TTATGTGATAGAAGCTACCGGGATAGAGAGCGATCATGGCCAAGCTGGAGTCGTGCTATTCTTCACCCTACCTGCTCTCGGGCCCAAGCCAAATAGGTTGTACTGACGTGGCTAGCTGGGATAGCCAGGATCTCCGGCTCTTGGTAGGGGTGGAGCTCCCGCAGCCGCTGCTCCAGGCGGGGATAAGCAGTAGAGGGCAATTTGAGCAACAGCAAAAATTCGGCTTCCCTCTGCAGGGATCCCTGCCAGCGGTAATAGGAGGTTATCGGTGGCAGCACCTGGGCACAGGCCACGTAGCGCTCGGCCACTAGAGTGTGGGCCAAACGATGGGCGTCGGCCTCGGATCCCACCGTGGTCATGACAACCACAAGGGTGCTTGGGGCGATCTGGCTGTCCATGGGAAGCCGGGAAATGGGCAGGGGGCGATCTCCCCTGATCGTACTGCTGGATCCTCGGATCGCCATCCCAGTTGGGTCAGGCCCCCCGGAGCAGAGGTGTGGCCTTGGCAAAATAGGGCCGCTTCTGGTGCCAGCGCCAAGCTGTCTGCACGATCTCGGGCAAGTCGGCATAGCGGG
>NZ_JANSJJ010000227.1:0-579 GCF_047502715.1 Synechococcus sp. H55.10 | reverse complement strand
CCCCGCCACAGCATCTCTCGTCGGGCCGGGGGGGCTGGGATTTGGTTATAAGACCCCGGCCTATATGAACGCCCTCAATAAGCTTTACGCCGCTCTGCACGCGGCCCGCTCGACGGCTGAGCAACGGCAGGCTGCCACCCAGAAGATCTGATGGGCTGCCGCCAGGAGTGCTCCTCTAGGAGCGGGCTGCAGGGATCCCTTCCGCAAACACCCGCCTGATTACTTCCTCGATCGGCGGGTCTGTTACCGTCAAGTCCAGCACCTCCAGATCCGCCAGGAGCTGGGCGACCGTCTGGGTGAGGTGTTCCCGCCGCACCCACAGCCGCGCCTCACAGCTGCTGCCGGGATCCCCCTCGCTGCGCAGCTCTCCATAGACTTGCAATTGGGCGAGGGGGCAGGGGCGAGCCAATTCCAGCTTCACCTCGCGATAGGGGGCAAAGCGCTGCCGCAGCTCCTCGAGGCCGCCATCGTAAATGAGTTGCCCGGCGCTGATCACCAGCACCCGTTCACAGAGCGCCGTAATGTCGGCCATGTAGTGGCTGGTCAACAAGACTGTTGCCCCGTAGCGGCGGTTGTAGT
>NZ_JANSJJ010000226.1:0-580 GCF_047502715.1 Synechococcus sp. H55.10 | reverse complement strand
GCGCAGCATCTCAAAAAAGGTGTGGTGGCGAGCCGTCCGTCCCACGTTCTCGATGTCGTTGGTGCGTACGCATTTCTGGGCAGTCGTGACCCGTGGGTACTCCGGATCCCGATGCCCCAGGAAGATGGGCTTGAAGGGTAGCATGCCGGCGATGGTCAGCAGCACCGTGGGATCCTCCGGCACCAAGGAGGCGCTGGGCAGTACCTGGTGGCCCCGCTGGGCGTAGAAGTCCAGAAAAGCCTGCCGGATGGCGGCACCGGAGAAGGATGGAGACATGGTCAAGGCGAAGAATAACTGTATTGATAATTCTAGGTTTTTTGGCGCGTGGGCATTTTTACTATTGAGGTCTGGATTTTGTCGGCACCGCCCGCCAAAGCAGAAAAATCTAAGCGATTTCTCCGATTGAGCCCGCGTGGGCAAACGCTAGGATCAGCCTGTTGGAGCCAGATGTGCAAGATTTTTCTCCCCTTGGTCTAGGCTAGATGTATCTCTGGCAACGCGCTTGCCCGCCCATCAGCCTCGTCTCGGTTACCTAGCCGTCAGTCGGTAGCGCTTGGAGGGGTATGCCCACCTGCTATTG
>NZ_JANSJJ010000225.1:0-580 GCF_047502715.1 Synechococcus sp. H55.10 | reverse complement strand
GACTACGAGATCCGCGTTCAAGAGGGAGGCGGACCCAAACGACGTTTTGCCAGCCTCTCTGGAGGAGAGCAGATGTCGGCAGCTCTGGCAGTTCGCCTGGCTTTGCTTAAGGTGTTAGGACAGTTGGATATTGCCTTCTTCGACGAGCCCACCACCGGGCTTGATCCGATCATGGGCGCGATCATCGACGCGCTGATCGTCGAGCAGGTGAAGCGGCTGGGCGCCACCGCCTTCTCGATCACCCACGACATGGCCTCGGCACAGCGGATCGGCGACACGGTGGCGATGATCCACGGCGGCAAGATCATCTGGGTCGGCCCCGCTCGCTCCATCCGCGAGAGCGGCAACCCCTATGTCGATCAGTTCGTGAAGGGATCGACCGAGGGGCCGATCAAGATGGAGGTGCGGCGGTAGCGCGCCGGTTGCCGGCCGCGCCGGAAGGCCCTATCCCCCGCGCCATGCCGCTTGCGCCCCAGGACCTGCTCGACCGTCTCGCCGAACTCGGCATCGACCAGACCACCCGCTGGCATCCGCCCGTCTTCACGGTCGAGCAGACCAGGGAACTGCGTCTCCACGAGAC
>NZ_JANSJJ010000224.1:0-581 GCF_047502715.1 Synechococcus sp. H55.10 | reverse complement strand
GAGGAAAACCATCCAGACTGCCTAGTGCTGCTGGTGGACGCGACGCGGCTGGACAAGCTGGAGGCGTTGGACTGTCAGCTTTGCAAACAGGGACTGTTGCTGCCGACAGTGGTGGCCATTGTGTCGGAAGAGCTCAAACCGGAAGGCGGCGCCAGCCGCTCCGGTGAACCATCCTCCCCCCCTGTTCCTCCAGGGGCAAGAGCTCTGCTCAAGCGGGAGCGGTTTTTCTACCACAACGCCACCCTGGTTCGCCTCGTCTCGCCGTCAGAGCTGTTGCCGCCAAAGGGATCCCAGGCCACTCCTTCTGCTTCTCCCTCTCCCTTGGAGCTGCTGATCAACCGAGCCATTGCCCTGTTTCTCCAGATTGCTCCCACCTGCAGCCTGCCTGCAGCAAACCCTTACCCCAAGGATCAGCCCTACCTGCTCTACACGCACCAGCAGCAGCGGCGGCTGGCGGAAAAGCTGCGGGAACGCCTCGGCTACGCCGGCGTGTACTACCAACGGGATCCGGAGCTGGTTTACCGCCACCTGCCCCCCGACGAGCAGCCGGCCCTCAAGCGGCGGCTGCGCAACCTTTACCC
>NZ_JANSJJ010000223.1:0-30685 GCF_047502715.1 Synechococcus sp. H55.10 | reverse complement strand
TTGCTCCCTAGAAATTGTGAAGCAATACATCCAGAATCAGTCAGAGGGTGCTATCCATCCCCACCGTATAGACGGTGAGGAATTCCGCACCTTACGTTAATTTTCACTGGTGGCGGGCCACAATTGATGTCCTCACCCCCGTCCCCTCTCCCTCAGGGAGTCATCCCTCACCCCCGTCCCCTCTCCCTCAGGGAGAGGGGAGTTAGGGCGGCGCATTCGCAATAGCGTTGCGCAGCAATAGCGATGTGACGAGAGGTTTCATTAAATAAAGGGGTGCAGCAGGAGTTTCCCTGGCGTGAAGCGAGATCCTGATGGCCAGGTAGTAGAAGGGATCCTTTCTGTGTGATGCTACAAACAGAGGCAGGCTAGGAGAGGGAACAGACCTTGCGAGTGGGGATCATCGGCACCGGCTACGCGGCTCGCTCACGGGCTGAGGCCTTGCGCAAAGATGGGCAAGTGGAGATTGTGGCTGTTGTCGGTCGATCCCCCGAGCGGAGTGCTACTTTTGCCGCCGAGTTTGGGGCTGCTGCCTATTTCGACTGGTCTTCTCTCTTCCGCGAGCAGCGGCTGGATCTGGTCTTTATCAGCACCATCAATCGGGATCATGCCGCCATTGCCCGCGCTGCACTGGAAGCAGGGATCCACACTGTCGTTGAATATCCTCTTGCCCTCAGCCTTGCCGAAGCCCGGTCGCTGGTGCAATTGGCAGCCGAGCGGCGGTTGCTGTTGCACGTGGAGCACATCGAGCTCCTCAGCGGCATCCACCTGTTGCTGAGGCGGGAGCTGGAAGGGCTGGGCAAGTTGTTTGCCGTCCGCTACATCACCCTCACCGCCACCCACCCCGCCCCCGACCGCTGGACCTACCGGCCTGAGCTGTTTGGCTTCCCCCTCATGGGGGCTGTCTCCCGCATTCACCGCTTGGTGGACTTGCTGGGCAAGGTGGAGCGGGTGAGCTGCCAACTGCGCTACGACGGGCCGGATTTGCCCCAGCGCTACAGCAGTTGCTACTGCACAGCCCAACTGAGTTTTGCCAATGGGTTGCTGGCAGTGTTGACCTATGGCAAGGGAGACTCTCTGTGGTGCTCGCAGCGGCTACTGGAGTTCCACGGCCAGCGGGGGGGCCTGCTGATCAACGGCGAAGAGGCGATGCTGTTGCGCGCCGGCAGTGCCCACCCCTTGGAGACGGGATCCCGTCACGGCCTGTTCGAGCAAGACACCCGCATGGTGCTGGATCACCTGCGCCAGGGCAGAGCTCTCTACGTAGACACCGAAAAGATGCTCCATGCCCTCGCCGTGGCCGAGGCCGCCGAGCGATCCGCCCAAACCCAGCAGGTTGTCCATGTTCAAGATGAGATCCCAACTTGAAAGTGCCGGTGCAAGTCTGGTAGAGAGGAAGTCGCCGAGCGCTTCCAGAGATAGGGTCTGGTCTCTCCCCTCTCCCCCTGGGAGAGGGGCTGGGGGTGAGGGAGAAGAGTCGAGAACTTGAGTGGAAGTGCGTTGTCCCAGTCTCAATTGAAATGGCTATGGCTCCCCTCTTCCTCCGCCAAAAGGGTCGGAGGTGAGATAAGTCAGGGATAGAATCTGGCACCACCCAGTTGGCTGGGATTTGAACAGCCCTAGCCGCTCAGCTCCCAAACACGCTGACAATGCGGCGCATGGCTTCTTCTACGTTGGCGCGGCTGTTAAAAGCCGACAGGCGCAGGTAGCCCTCGCCGGCGCTGCCAAAGCCAGAGCCGGGAGTCCCCACCACATGGCAGGTGTGCAGCAGCTTGTCGAAAAACTCCCAACTGCTCAGCCCAGTGGGCGCCTTTACCCAGACGTAGGGAGCGTTGACGCCGCCGTAGGCCTGGATCCCGGCTTTGGCCAACTGCTCGCGGATGATGCGGGCATTCTCCAGGTAAAACTGCACCAAAGCCCGCACCTGGGCCTGCCCTGCCTCAGAATAGACGGCTTCTGCCCCCCGCTGCACGATGTAGGCCACGCCGTTGAACTTGGTGGACTGGCGGCGATACCACAGGCTCCAGAGATCCACCCAGGAGCCATCGGCAGCTTGGCCCCGTAGCGACTTGGGCACCACTGTAAAGGCGCAGCGGGTGCCGGTAAAGCCGGCTGTCTTGGAAAAGGAGCGGAACTCGATGGCGCATTCCCTTGCCCCCGGGATCTCGTAGATGGAGTGGGGGATCCCAGGCTCCGTAATGTAGGCCTCGTAGGCGGCATCAAAGAGGATGAGCGAGTTGTGGGCGCGGGCATAGTCCACCCAGGCCTGCAGATGCTCCCGGGTTGCTACTGCGCCGGTGGGGTTGTTGGGAAAGCAGAGGTAGATGACATCGACTTTTTGCTGGGGCAGGCTGGCGGTGAAGTGGTTTTCCGCCGTCAGCGGCAGATAGACCAGGCCCTCGTATTCGCCCCGCTCGTTGGCCGGCCCCGTATGGCCCGCCATCACATTGGTGTCGACGTAAACCGGATAGACGGGATCCGTGATGGCAATGGTGTTGTCGTGACCGAGAATATCCAGGATGTTGCCACAGTCGCACTTGGAGCCGTCGGAGATGAAGATCTCAGAAGCGTCGATGTCGCAGCCGCGAGACTGAAAATCGTGCCGGGCAATGGCTTGGCGCAGCCACTCGTAGCCCTGTTCTGGGCCGTAGCCGCGGAAGGTAGCCCGCTCCCCCATTTCCTCCACGGCCCGGATCATGGCCGTCCGGCAGGCCTCCGGCAGCGGCTCGGTGACATCGCCAATGCCCATCTTGATCATCTGGGCCTCGGGATGGGCAGCGGCAAAAGCCTGCACCCGCCGGGCGATCTCGGGAAAGAGATAGCCGGCCTTGAGCTTGAGGAAGTGGTCGTTGATCCTGGCCATAGGGGTTTGTAGAAGAAGAGGTCATCGGCTTTTCAGTGTAGCTGTTCGCGCTCTAAAGCCTACGGCCCACTCCGTGAACGGGCGGAATCCATAACAGGTTCCGGGCAAAAACTCTGCCCCCGAGTGCTACCCTGGCAAAAGTCCTTGGGAGAGTGAGGATGCAGCAGCAGAAAGGGTGGGCGCTGAGTCTACTGGCAGTCTGGGTTTGGCTGAGCTGGGGGATGGGGGTCTGGTCTGCTCCTCTTTGTCAGGATCCCCTCTTGCTGCGGCAGATCTTGGCAGCTCTGGGCCGCCCGGACGCGGTGGTGGAGGAGGTGGCTCTTTTTGATTCGGATCAGTGTCTTGTCCAACTGGTATTGGATCGCCAAGGGTTGAGGGGATCCCTCCCTCCCGAAATAGGCCGATTTCGCCGGTTGCGAGCCTTGTCCCTCAGCCTCAACCAACTTTCCGGCCCCATCCCGCCCGAGCTGGGGCAACTGAGCCAGTTGGAAAACCTGTTTCTCGATTACAACGAACTTTCCGGCTCCATCCCACCCGAGCTGGGGCAGTTGCAGAACCTGCGCGGCCTGTTTTTGGATCACAACCAGCTCTCTGGGTCTATTCCCCCCCAACTGGGCCGGCTGATCCGCCTGGAAAACCTCATCCTGCAAAACAACCGCCTCAGCGGCTCCATTCCCGACCAACTGGGCCAGATGAGCTCCCTCAGAGGCCTGTTTTTGGATGGCAATCAACTCTCCGGCCCCCTTCCCCCCCAACTGGGGCAACTGCGCAACCTGGAAAACCTCTACTTGTCGGACAATCGCCTCAGCGGATCCCTGCCCCCCGAGCTGGCACAACTGACCCAGTTACGGGATCTGCGCTTGGCACGCAACCAACTCACGGGAGAACTGCCGACCTTTTTGGCGGAACTGCCCCGGCTGGAGCGGTTGCAGATCGAGGGAAACGCCGGCCTCTGCCTGCCGGCTGCCCTGTCCAAGTGGTTTGCCGGCCTCAACCAAGGGGACCCTCTGCCGGCTCCCATCTGCTCGCGGTAGCTTTCTCGGTTGTCCCTCACCCCCAGCCCCTCTCCCTGAGGGATATCCCTCACCCCCAGCCCCTCTCCCTGAGGGATATCCCTCACCCCCAGCCCCTCTCCCTGAGGGAGAGGGGAGTTAGAGCGGCGCGTTCGCGACAGCGTTGCGGAGCAATAACGACGTAACGAATCGTTTCATTGCTATTTGCAATGACTATAACTGTTTGAAATGTCCATAGACTTGACGTCCCGGCTGCCGCGCCATTCTCAAAACACTGCAGATGTTGTCCTGCGGGAGACACTCAAGTTGCCCGCGGGCTATGGGGCTTAGGGCCTGTCATGCTCAAGTGCGGAGCTGATCAGCTTTTCCGGGGTGGAGGGGGAAAGCTGGAGCGACGACCAGGCCACACCTGCTCGGTGGGCCACCACCACACCAACGGCCTCCAGATAGGAAGCTACCGATACACAAGGGATCCCCAACTGGCGGGGGTGCACCTGCATCACGGTGGTGTTTTCCTCGACGGCAATAAACAGCGGCGGGCGGGGACGGCTGGCCAGGTGCAGCAATCCAGGCCCGCCAAAGGCGGTAGCTGGGGCGATGACGCTATCTACCTGCTCTGCCGTCAGGTCGCCCGGCTGGGGAGTTTTGACGAATTGGGGAGCGTAGCTAAGGCCCACCAAAACCGAGGGCAAAAAGGTAAACCCCACCTCTTCGGCGGCAGCGCGGGGGTGAACCGGCTTAGGGTCTGGATCGGGGTAGAAGGCGGGGGCGTGGGCACAAGGGATCCCCAGCTCTCGCACCACCAGGTGGCTGAGGATGGCCTCTGCCCCAGCCAAGGGATCCACCCCCCTCCCCTGCTGGTACTGGCTGAAGTCGAGCTGGTCGGGGAAGCGGGCCACCACGGCAATGGCCTCTGCTCCCAGGCGGATCAGCTCTTGGGCAGTCTCCAACAGAGCATCAGGCTGGGCCAGGGATCCCTGGCTGGCCCCGGAAGGGGAGGAGCAGACGGAAACACCCAGGGGTCGGCCGGTCAAGCGCCAGGGGCCGATGTTAAGCCCTAAGGTGGCCTGGGCAGCCTGCAGCACGTGCAGGTGGCGCTGTTGCAGATCTTCCGGAATGCCGGCATCCAGCACTACCCCGACGCGGTTTTGGCGCACCGGCCTCAAGTTCCACACCCCGGCACAAAATCGATCCAGGCCGTACCCTTCGACGTAGAACACATTCCCCATCGGCCAATACAAACTGGCCCCGTTTAAGACATTGGGGTGAGTGATGACCCGCTCCGCTGCCGCGGCCAAGACGCGGGCAATGGGCAGGGCATCCCCGGCAAAGCCACCTATGCGGGCACCGATGCCGGTGGGGACAAGCAGCAGCGTGGTGTAGGAATGTGGGGACATTGCTTGCGGATCCCGTCCCGCCGATGCGAACGGATTTGATGTGGATTCAGAACGCTTGCAACAAAAGCTGTTGCGCCAGCGCCTCGGCCCGACGCACACAATCTCCCAACGCCACGCCATCCAGGTAGTTGGCGCACACCCACACACCTGGGGTTTGGGACGCCAGGTAAGCTTGCAACTGGGCCATCCGCTGCCGATGGCCAAGCGTGTATTGTGGGATAGCCCGGGGCCACAGGCGCTCTCCCAGGCGGATGGGCTCGACAGGTCGGGTGAGCAGGATCTGGCTCAGCTCTGCGTGCACAATCTGCGCTCGCTCTTCAGGGGAAAGTGCTGCCATGAGCGGGTCGGTGGCCCCGCCGATGAAGCTGAGGAAGCAGTGATAGCCCTGGGGAGACCGCTCTGGGAAAAGGCAGGAGGCCCAGATGGTGCCCAGGGTGCGCAAACCCTGGGAGCGCGGGATCAAATGGCCAAACCCCCGCAACGGCTGCGGCAGAGCCTCTTGGGGATAGGCCAAAGCCACCACCGCCACCGGCGGATAGGGGATCCCGGCCAAGAGCCGGCTGGCTGGGGGGTTGAGCTCCTGCAACAGCGAGGCAGCTTCAGGCGCGGGAAGAGCCAGCACCACCTGCCGGGCAACCACCCAGCGGGATCCCTCGGCGGTCTTAAAGCCCACCCAATAGCCCATCTCATCCCGCTTGAGCTGCACAGCCCGCCAGCCCAGCCGCAGGCTGTCCCCCAGCTTTTGGGCTATCGCTTCCGGCAACTGCTGCAGCCCTTGGCGCAGGTTGCCCAGTTGGCCACGTTGGGGTGGGGGCTGGATGGCCACAGGAGAGGGCTGGGGTCTGTGGCGCAAAGCCTGCAGCGCGCCGGCAAAAAGGCTGCCGTAGCGCTCTTCCAAGCCGGCCACGCGGGGAAAGGCGGCCAAGGCGCTGAGCTGATCCGGATCCCCCGCATACACCCCTGAGGTGAAAGGTTCCACCAAGCGTTCTGCCACCTCGGATCCCAGTTGTCGCCGGAAGAATTGCCGCACCGTTTCCTCGCGCCCTGGCGGCGGCGGGACAAACCCCAACAACCCCTGCAAAGCCCGCAGCTTGCCGCCCACGCTCAACAGCCGCGAGCCAATGGCTGCAGAAGGGCTGAGGGGCACCGGCAGCAGCTCTTTCTCCCAGTAGATGTAGCGGGGCAACTTGGCATCCGCCAGCACCAGTTGCTCGGCCAGGCCCACCTCGGCAATGAGGTTGAGCAGAGGGGGGACGGGGGTAAAGCTGTTGGGGCCTTCTTCCCAGCGGTAGCCGTTTTTGGATTGGGTGGAGATGCAGCCGCCGACACGAGGGCTGGCCTCGGCCAAGAGCACCGGCTGAGCGGAGCGGCCCTGCCGCAGGCGTAGCGCCAGGGTCAGGCCGCTGATGCCCGCTCCAATGACCACCACCTCAGCCCGTTCCCACAAGTGGGTCAGAGGCTCAGTTGAGGGATTGACTGCCGCTTCCAAGCTGTCCATCATCGCGGTTCCTATGGGTTTCCTGAAAGCAATCAACGCAGCACGCGAAACAGGCTGGGGATCGCGGCCACCTGGGGAAGCTGTTGGATCTCGGCCAGCGCCTGCCGACAATCGGCCTCGCGGACGGTGTGGGTGAGGATGACGATCTCCGCCTGCTCCTGGTGGCACTCTTTTTGGGTAATGCTCTCCAGGCTAACCCGGTGGCGGCCAAAGCAGGTGCCGATCGCCCCCATCACCCCCGGCTGATCCTGGGCCAACACCCGCACGTAAAACTCCGACTCCAATTCCGCCAGCGGGAGCAAAGCGGCAGCCCTGCCGAAGAACCCCCATAGAGGATTGGGCAGATAGGCCCCGGTTTGCAGGTGGGCCCGGAGGGTGAGCAAATCCCCAACCACGGCGCTGGCGGTCGGCCCCTGTCCCGCCCCTGGGCCGGCGAGCACCACCTGCCCCAGGGGATCCCCCTGCACCCAGACGGCGTTGTCCACGCCGTGGACGTTGGCCAGCGGGTGGGTAACCGGCAGCAGAGTAGGGTGGACGCGCACATCCAAGGCCGTCTCAGATCCCTGGGCGGCGGCCCTTTGGGCGATGGCCAGGAGCTTGAAGGTGTAGCCCCACTCGCGGGCATAGCGGATGTCGGTGGAGCTGATGTTGCGGATCCCTTCGCAGGGGATGGCTTCCCGCGGCACCGCCACCCCAAAGGCGAGGCCGGCCAGAATGGCGATTTTGTCGGCGGCATCCCACCCTTCCACATCGGCGCTGGGATCCGCTTCCGCGTAGCCGCGGGCCTGGGCCTGGGCCAGCGCCTCGGCAAAGGAGCTGCCCTGCTGGGCCATCTGGCTGAGGATGAAATTGGTGGTGCCGTTGACGATGCCCCAGACCGCCTGGATGCGGCTGGCCCGCAGGGAGTGTTGCAAAGCCTGCACAATGGGGATCCCGCCGCCCACCGCCGCTTCCAGCAGCACCGCCACCCCGGCCTGGGCGGCAGCTTGAAAGATCTCTTCCCCATGGCGGGCAATCACCGCTTTGTTGGCCGTGATCACCGGCTTGCCGTGGTCAATGGCCTTCAGGATCAGGCTGCGGGCCGGCTCCAGGCCCCCCATCAGCTCGATCACCGCATCGATTTCCGGATCCGAGACGATCTGCTCCAGATTGGTGGTCAAGCGCTCAGGTGGGATCCGCACTTGCCGCGGCTTATCCAGGGAGCGCACCCCCACTGCCGCAATCTCGACCGCCTGTAGGAGAGGGTGCTGCGGTTGCTGCAGCATTTGCACAACACCCGTGCCGACCGTGCCCAGCCCCAATAGCCCAACTCGATAGACCACAACCGCTCCTCTTGCCTGCTGCCGACCTTGAACCAGAAAACTCCCCTCACCACTACTACGATAAACGGTGCCGATCACCCAGGAGTCGGAGTCTAGCATCTGTCCCCTATGGCACCCACAAAGTGATAGGGGGGCAAAGGGGGGCTCCAGTCCAGTTGCCAATCGGGGTGCTGCGCCAGCCAGGTTTGGGTAAGCTGGGCCGCCGTTTCCCGTTCGGCAGGGGTGAGCAAAATGTAAAGCCGCAAGCGTTCGCCCGGCTGGGGATCCCCCTTTTGCACAGGCCAAGTAGAGGGCCAAAGTTGCTGCAGGGCCGCCAGCTCCTGCTCTTGCTGCGCTTGGGCTTGCTGTTGCTGCAAATAGGCTTGCTTGCGGGCCAACAGATAGGCCGTCCCGCTCAGAGATGGCTGCGGCTCCGGCTGGGGCTGAGGCCGAATCCTTCCCTTCAGACAGTACTCGGCCCTTCCCCCAATGGCCGCGAGGACCTGTTCGTACTCTGCCTGCCGCGCCAGCAGATGGGATCCCAGCTTTTCTGCCGAGAGAAAGCAGGTGCCAAAGCGCAGGGGCAGCAGCGGCATCTGGGCAAACAGCCGGCAGAGCACCTGATCGTGGCGCAGGGCAGAACGCACCAGCACCTCATCCGAAGCTTGCAACGCCTCTGGATCCCGCATCGGCTCCACAGCGGCGGCAATTCGGCTCCCCACCGGGGCAAACACCTGTACCGGCTGATGGATCCCCTCGGTTTGCCGGATGAAGGACAAAAGCTGCGGATCCGGCTGCGGGAAGAAGGCATAGGTGTAGAGAGGGCTGACAACGCTCTGCCCCTTGCCCTGCACTTGGGGTTCCGGCTGGGCTGAGAAGGTCATGGGCTGAGGATGAAGGAAGATAGTCTTTCCTTCCCAGTCTACGCAACCTGGATCAGGCTGCAGAGCGTTCACGGTCGGCCCGGAGATAAGGTAAACTAGCTGCGCACCGGTTCTGCACAGGGCTGTGGTGTTTGGGGCCGCAGCAGGGCCCGGGTTTCAGGCGGGCTCTCCACCCCAGTGCTCCCAGCAGGTGAGGCCATGACCAGCCGCCCAGACTTCAAACCCTTTGAAAAGGAAGAGACCGAACGACTGCGGGATCTGCTTCCCGCCTCCTTCCGACCCTTGGTCAGCGTCGTGCCCAACTTCGGGGGTGAAGCCCTGCTGGTCTCCCGCCGCAAGGCCCCTTGGCAGCCCCAGGGCACGATCGCCATCGATTTTCGCCGTTGGCAACAGATCCCACGTCCCCAGCGGGATCTGTTGTTTCTGCGCGAGGTGGGTTGGCTGGGCAATCGCAACTGGCTGCAGCCGGGATTTTACCAGTCGCTGGCTTTGCTGGGGGGCATCACCACTGTGGCGGAGCTCTCTTTGCAGCACCCTTTTTCCGCTCTCTTGGCGGGTGGCATCACAGCCCTCTCGATTCAGCAGATCTGGCAAAACCTGAACCGGGAGAGCGCCCATTTCGATGCCGATGAATTTGCCCTGCGCCGCGCCCAGTTTCGCGGCTACAGCCGCCAAGAGGCGGCTCAACACCTGGCGGATGCTCTGGAACAGGTTCTCAAGTTGGATCCCAGCGATATCCTGACGGCGCTGCGGCTACAACGGCTGAGAACCATTGCCCGCAACCTTGCCCCCTCAGGCGGAAACTCCTGAGACCAGTTGCACTTGAGTGATGGCCACCCGACCGGAGAAGCAGATGTCGGTATCGGCTTGGGGATCGCGGGCGCGATCCGCATAGCGGCCCTGATAGCGAAACCACAATGACTCTACCCCATTGTCTTCTGCCTCCACGGCGTAATCGAGGGGCAGAGGTTGGGTACAGAGGGGACAGTAAACCCGCTCCGGCAGAGGGGATCCAGGTGGCAGGTGGGGCAAGTTGACATTCCAAAACGCTCCGCTGGGCAGGGGTTGTTCCATCAGCTCCGCCAAAATGGCACAGGTCCAGCGCCGCGCCTGTTCCCAGTCGATGGGTTTGCCCCCTGCTCGGTATTGGGAAATGGCGATCCCCGGGATCCCACGCAGCGCCGCTTCCCGCACCGCTGCCACCGTGCCGGACAAGTACACATCCGTTCCCAGGTTTCCCCCCTCGTTAATGCCGGAAAGCACCCAATCTACGGATGGAGCCAGTTTGAATAGGGCCACCCGCACACAGTCGGCAGGGGATCCCTCAACGGCAAAGGTGCGCTCGCCGCGGGCAGAGGCCCGAAACGGTCGTCGCGTCGTCACCTGGTGGCTGCAGCCGGAAAGCTCCTGGTGGGGGGCCACAATCCAACAGTGTTCTTCTGCAACAAGGGAGCCGAGGGCCAGCTTGAGCTGGGCCAGCCCCGCCGCCTCGATGCCGTCATCGTTGGTCAGCAATACCTTCATCCGGATTTCCTCTGCCGGCAACTTCTTGGGTTAATCTAATCGCAAGTCTCTAGCGCAAATCTGGAGATCTGGGGTGCAAAAGCAGCAGGGATCCCGTTCTTCTTTTACCCTATCTTTGGGGGTCAGCCTTCCCCTTGCCGCATCCATCAACCCATCATAAGGAACTGACACCGGAGGACTGCGATGACCACACGGGTAGCCATCAACGGATTTGGTCGCATTGGGCGGGCTTTCTTGCGGGTGCTGCTGTCTCAGCCGGAAAGGACTCCGTCCCCCGACCGGGAGCTGGAGGTGGTAGCCGTCAACGATCTGACCGAGCCGGAAAACCTGGCCTATCTGCTTCAGTTCGACTCGGCCTATGGGCGCCTGCCCCAGACCGTCAACGCCGTGGATGGCCACTTGCAAATCGGCAGCCACAAAGTCCGGGTTTTGGCAGAACGGGATCCGGCCCAACTGCCTTGGAAGGATCTGGGGGTTGACCTGGTGGTGGAATCCACCGGCTTATTCACCAAACGAGATGGGGCCGCCAAACACCTGGAGGCCGGCGCCAAAAAAGTGATCATCTCTGCTCCCGCCAAAGGCCCCGACCTGACGGTGGTGATGGGGGTCAACGACGACCAGTACGACCCGCAGCGGCACCACATCGTCTCCAACGCCTCCTGTACCACCAACTGTCTGGCGCCGTTGGCTAAGGTCTTGCTGGATCGCTTTGGCATCGAGACAGGCTTTCTCACCACCTGCCACGCCTATACCGCCACCCAGGCCATCGTGGATCGCCCGGATCCCAAGGACTACCGGCGGGGCCGCTCGGCGGCGGTGTCGATTGTGCCTTCCACAACCGGGGCGGCCACGGCAGTTGCCGAGGTTTTGCCTGCCCTGAGAGGAAAGATGGACGGGCTGGCGCTGCGGGTGCCCACCCTGACCGGCTCGATCGTGGACTTTGTGGTGCGCACCGAGCAGCCCATCACCAAAGAAGCAGTCAATCAAGCGTTTGTCGAGGCGGCAGAAGGCCCGATGCGCGGCATCCTGGCCATTGCCCCACCGCAGATCGTATCGGCGGATATCGTTGGGGATCCTCACTCCTCGATTGTGGACTTGGAATCCACCCTGACCCTGGGAGATCGCACGGTGAAGGTGCTCTCCTGGTACGACAACGAGTACGGCTATGCCGCGCGGCTGGTGGACCTGGCCGCCAAAATCGGGGCTGCGCTGTAGGCGGCCATCAGTGGTTTGTTACGTCCATCCCTAACTCCTCAGGTGGGCCGAGCCACAGCAAGAGCACCATCGCCGGAGCGGCTGTCATCGCTGTAATCAAATAGAACAGCGGCCAATTGACCGCAGCCGCCAAATAGCCCGACATGGCCCCGGCCAAGGTTCCTCCCACGGCAAACACGCTGGTGAGCAGAGCGTACTGGGTGGCGCTGAATTGCCGATCGCAGAGGCTCATCAAAAAAGCCAGGAAAGCAGCCGTGCCCATGCCCCCGGCCATGTTGTCGAAAAGGGTTGCCCCCACCAGCAGCGGATAGTTTTGCCCCACCAACCCAATGGCTCCCAGGCCCAAATTGCCGATCCCCTGCAGGGCCGCGAAGATGAACAGACAGCGGTAGGTGCCGGCGCGGCTGACCCACTCTCCCCCCACAAAAGCCCCCACCAAGGTGGCCAACAAGCCTATCCAACTGCGGATGATGCCCAGATCGCTGGTGCTGAACCCCGTCTGCAACAAAAACGTGGGGGTCATTTGCCCCGCCAAGCTATCCGGCAACTTGAAGCAGACCACGAACAGCAGGATCGCCCAGGCCAAGCGGTGCCGCCAAAAAGATTGAAACGGCTCGATAATGGCCGCCCGCAGCGAGGTAGGTTTGAGGGCACTGTTTTCCGGCTCGGGGGCCAAAAATGAGGTAACCACCCCAATCGACATCAGCAGCGCCATGATCCCGTACACCTGCCACCAGGGCAAGTAGTCCGCCAAGATCAAACTCACACCACTGCTGACCAGCAGCGCGATGCGATAGCCAAATACGAAAATGGCTACCCCTGCCCCCATCTCCCGCTCTGCCAAAATGTCGGTGCGGTAGGCGTCCACCGCGATGTCCTGAGAGGCGCTCAAAAAAGCCACCAGGAACCCCACCAGAAAGATCGGGCGGGTGAAAACCGTGATGCCCGGCCAAGTCTGAGCCAGCTCCTCCCAGCCCAAGGTTTCTAGCCAGGTTTGGGTGGGATCTTGAAAACCCAGCAGCCCGATGCTGAGCAGCAACAGCACCTGGGTCAGGGCCATCCACCCCCGCCGCCGACTGCCCCGCAGGGATCCCGGTGCCGGCAACAGAAACCGATCCAGAATAGGCGACCAGAGAAACTTGAACGAGTAGGGCAAATTGAGCAGGTTAAACAAGCCGATGGCAATGGTGGTCAAGCCCGCTTGGGTCAGCCAGGCATTGAGGGTGGAGTTGATCAACAGCAGCGGCAAACCCGACGAAAACCCCAGCAGCAGCAAAGTGCCCATCTTGGGGCTGCCGTAGATACCCAACATCCGCCTCAGGACGCTTGTCTCCACCTCCATCCTGGCCAGCCCTCCCATTTCTTCTCAGGGATCCCTGAATTGCCGGTTACTCTAGCAGGTGCCCTGGCCGGCGGCGATCGCTGCTGCTGGGCAGAAGCTCCCTCCCGTTGCCGTAGCAGGAGGGAGTCCTTCTCGGGAAAACCTACAGGCTACTGCGAATCACAAACGAGTAGTTGCTGCCGGGTTCCAGCAGATAGTCCGATTTTTCCAGAAAACGGCTCAAGGGCTCACAAATCAAAGCCCGCCCCACAGAAGGTTCCACCTTCAGCTCCCCGGCCCGAAAGCACCAGCAGAAGCGCCAAACCCAACCGTTGGCGTTGACTTCCCCTTCGATGGCACCCTCCTGCCAAGAGCGGCGGGTAATCTGCACATGGGCAGTGGTTTGAGGCAGTCGGCTCATCCGGCATCTCCGACGGGATCCCTTGTAGGGTAGCGCGTGACCCTCCCGCTGCCACCAGCAGGTCGAACTTGGGCCATGAGGCATCCGGAGCTCCACGCCATTCAAAGTCTCCCAACTGCCTGCTGTGGGGAAAAGCAGCCAGCAACTAGCGGGCGGCAGTTGCAAGAGCCTTCGAGGATTTTTTCTCCGGCTTCTCAGCCGCAACTTCCGCTAGCAAAGCCCGCAGGCTGGGAAAAAGGAAGTGGTTCTCCTCGACATATTGCGCACCAAATAACCCCTTCTCCGCCCAAAAAAACCGATCAATCGTATGCTCATTGCGCCGTACCAAAATCAGCGCAGGCGGCTGAATAGAATTTTCCTGAATATATCTGCGAGCAGCAGTTACAGACTTCTCCTCACCACTGTCCAAATTAAATTGAGGGATATGATCTAAAATCTTGCGCCCTTCCAGACGACGGCGGCTCTTACGCTTTCTTCTCCTAACCAATGTAAGCCTCCTGTAGAGGGATGACCGAACAACCGCAAAGGGAATATATCAGCACTGCTTAAGAAAATCAATAACTTTTACCCATTTTTGTTATTCTTCTTTACAAGAACAATAAACCATAAACCAGCAACTTCCTTTTGCTCGGCGGGAGGGCAACTCGAACACCATCCCCAAACTCCCGTGGGGAAGCGTCCTCTGAGTGAAAATCCCCAAAAACTGCCTGCGAAGAGAGCTGACAAGTTGAGTGGTTGCTAGGCTCAATCTTGAAGCGAATCCACTGCCTCTGGCAACTGTAGAGAAAATCAGCTGCCAACGCAGGAGACTCTCATCAAATCTGAGCTCCAGCTTAACATTAGCAGAAACGGTGCTCAACAGAATATATACCTAAACTCAGTTTCAAATCAACCTCTTTTGGGTTGAAGTGCTGAGTCAGTTGCCGACTTTGCCAGTTTGGAACTGCTCGACCGAGAAGAGGAAGGGTCTGCTCTCGGGCAGTGTACTAAGACTGTACAGCTAACTTCTTGTTTCTACAAGAGATCCACAGCAGATCCATATGGCCCTCTCGCGGGTCTGTCCTGAGTGCCCAGCCAAGGGGTGAGAGGTTCTGGTACCGTAGGGATTGGATCCCGATCCAAGTGACCGGCAAAGAAGCTTGATGAGTTTGCTGGGTTTCCAGGACTGCGCTGAAGCGATCAGACGGAACACAGGCATCTTGCTAGCCTAGCTTTAGCTGCACCTCAAAGGCTCGGGTAAACCTCGTCTAGGTCTAGGGAGTTTTGGGCATGATGAAATTCGCATTGCTGGTGGGTCTGGGACTCAGCTTGGGATCCCTGCCGGTTTGGGCACAGGGAGCAACCCCGCTGCCCAGTCCTGCTGCGACTGCTTCTCCGACTGAGACCCCCGCAACTCCCAGCCCTCTGGCATCTCCGACTCTGACCCCAGAGCAAGTCACCGATGCTCAGGTGGAACAGTTGGTGCGGATTTTGTTGGAGTTGGATCCCCTGATTCGAGAAGCCAGCGCCCAACTGCGGGAAACCCAGAACGAAGAGGAATATGAGCAAATTATGCAGCGCACGGAAACCCAAGCCAGCCGCATTGTCGAGCAGCAAGGGCTGACGGTGCTGCAATACCGCGAATTGATGACCTTGGCGAACGAAAATCCTATCCTCAACCAGCGGGTTCGCGTGCGCTTGCAAGAAGTTTTGCAAGAATCCAAGCCGGCCACCCCAACACCTACACCCTAGGCTGAGCCGGCTTGTCTTGGTCAGGCGCAGAGAGAACCAGAGGCAGCCGCAAGGTAAAGTAGGTGCGATTTGCCTCGCTGCTGAGGTGAATGCTTCCTTGCAGCAGGTGCACCTGCTGTTGCACAAGGGCCAGCCCCAGCCCCGTCCCCCCTTGTCGCCAGGGATCTGCGCTGGGCACCCGATAGAACTTCTCAAAGACTCGCTTTTGTTCTTCTGGGGGAATGGTGACGCCGGTGTTGAGGACCTGGATTTCTAGGTGATCGGAATGGTTGGTGACCTGTAGGCTGATCTGGTGCTCGGCAGGGGTAAATTTACAAGCATTGCTCAGCAATTCGGCCAGCACCGACTTGAGCACCTCCGGCAGGGTAGAAATGGCGGGCAGTTCGGGAGGGATCCCAAGGCTGAAGTGCTGATGGCGGCGGTAGGCATCTTGAGCGAAGGGCTCCGCAATTGGGGGCAACCACTTTTGCAACGCCAACCAGCAGGGCTGCTGTGAGCCGTTCGCGTTAGCAGGACGGAGTCCTTTGAGCACCTCCAACCGCTGCAGTTCCAGCAGATCCTCGACCAGTTTGATCTCCCGCTCACATTCGTTGTCCAACACTTTCAAGTACTGAGAGATCTTGGCCGGATCCGGGGATTTGGCAGCACACTGGTCAGGCAGCAGGACAGCGCTGAGCAGGCGGATGGCCATTTTCATGTTGGCAAGAGGGGTGCGCAGCTCGTGGGACACTGTGCTGAGGAAATCATTTTTTAGGTGATCCAGCCGCTGCAATTCCTGCACCTGCCGATCCAGTTGGGCAGTGCGGGCTTGTACCTTTTCTTCCAGGGTGCGGTTGAGCTCCTGGATCTGTTGGAACAGTTCCGCCTGCTGAATGGCGATGGAGAGGTGATCGGCCAAGGCCAAGATCAGATCCTGACTGCTGGCTAACCAGCCGGGGCGCGTTGTTTTCAGTTGCAGACACAAGCTGCCCCACAGGGTGAGGTGGGCCGGGCCAAATGCGGGGCTTTCGCCGCCGTAGAGGGGTACCAACAGCCAACTGCCGGGATAGGCTTTGGCCATGGAAGCAATGTAGGCCCAACCTTCAGCCTGGTCGGCTGCTTCCAGCAACACTACCTTCCCTTGCTTCAACTGTTGGGCAATGGGGCTTTCGGCATCGGGAATGAGACAGCCCAAATAGTGATTCGGCTGAGTGGAGTACTCGGAGATGATGCGCCAATGCTGTTGCTGAGGCCGATAGATGCTGATGCTCACCCGATCCGCCTCCAGCAGATGACAAATCTCACGGGTGGCCACAGCAAAGATCTGATCCAACTGCAAAGCAGCGCGAATGGCCCGCACAACCCGGTTCAGAGCTTGTTCGCGGGCCGCCTGTTGGCGCAGGTTTACCAGTGTCTGACGGCCTTTGAGCAGGTAGCGGATGCGCTGACGCATCACCGGCCAGTGAACGGGTTTGGTCACGTAGTCGCTGGCTCCGGCAGCAAAGGCTTTGTCGATGGAATCTTGATCCTCGAGTGAGGTGATCATCAAGCAGGGCAGATCCGCATCCAAAGCCCGTAGTTGGCGGCAACACTCGAACCCATCCAGGCCGGGCATGAGGGCATCCAGGAGAGCTATCTGGGGTTGAGTTTGAGCAAAAAGCTGCAAGGCTTGCTCACCGTCTTCGGCCTCCGCCACCCAATAGCCCTCATGGCTCAACAAAAGAGCCAAGTACTTTCGTATGAATGGGTCGTCGTCCGCCAACAGTACCGTCGGCGAAACATTTGGCAATGGGCGTTCGGAATTGAGAACAACTGGGGACTGCACAACATTCACTCCACAAAGTTGGCCGCTGGCCTGCGAAGCACTTGGGCTTTTTGCGCACAAACCGATCCCTACCCCGACTTCAGCCTAGTCCATCAAAACCGCCAGGGCAAGCGATCCCTGGGATAGGCCTGTTAAAGAGCTCCAACAGCAGCCCTGGCCGTTCCCCAGTGCTGAGTTGCCGGAGTTACTTGCCATCCAACACCTCTAGGATGGCCTTGGCGGCGCGGGCGAGAACGCCGGGTTCTCCCAGGGCCGCCCGCATCGCGGCATAGTCGGCTTGCAGTTGGGCTTGCTTCCGGGTCAGCAGCTCCAGCGCCAGTTGGGCGATCTGCTCCGGCTGGGCCTGCTCCTGTAACAATTCCGGCACAATGGGGCGCATCAGCACCAAGTTGGGGGGAGACATAAAGGGCACCGACACCTTCAGCCAGTGGCGGGCCAGCCAAAAGGTGAGCGGGTTGAGGCGGTAGATCACCACCTGTGGGATCCCCAAGATGGCCGTCTCCAAGTTCACCGTGCCGGACTTGGCCAGCACCAAGTCAGCCGCTGCCAAAGCAAGGTGATGGGCTTTGTGGGGCGAGAAGAAGGGCAGGGCTTGGGGATCCAAAAGGGTGAGGTTGAGCCCAAGACGGCGGGCAGCCCGGGCAATCGGGGCGGCAAAACGGGGCGAGGCCAAGGGCACCCAAAACTGCGCCTGGGGCAGGTGAGCTTGCAACAACTGAGCTGCCTGGAGCAGAACAGGCAAAACCGAGCGCAGCTCTTGCCGCCGCGAAGCCGGCACCACCACCACCACCGTGGCTTCGGCCGGGATCCCCAACTGGGCTCTGGCTTGAGCACGGCTGGGTACAGCGGCCAGAATATCCAACAGGGGATGGCCCACATACTGCACGTGGGCTCCTGCCGCGGCGTAGTAGCGGGCTTCCTCAGGGAAAATCGCCAGCATCAGCCGCATCTGCTGGGCCAGTTGGTAGGTAAGGCGGCTGTTGGGCGACCAGACCCATTCCTGGGGGGCAATGTAGTACACGGCGGGGATCTGCCGCCGCTGCAGCAGAGGGGCAATGCGGCTGTTGACGCCGATGTAGTCCACCAGCACAGCCACATCCGGCGGGTCTTGGGCCAAAAAGCGGCGAATTTTCCACTCTGTCCAGAGGGCAGGGCCGACGAAGGGGAGAGCTTCCAGGATGCCGATGGAGCTGATCTCGGTGGTGCGGTGCAGCAGCCGGGCTCCGGCAGCAGCCATCTCCTCTCCCCCGACCGCTGTGATGCGTAGGTGCGGGCGTTGGCGCAGCAGCTCGCGAATGAGATGGCCGGCCTGCAGATCCCCTGAGACCTCGCCTGTGCACACAAACAGATGGCTCACCTGCGATCCTTAATCACCCAGCTCTGGCAACTCTTCCCCTCTCCCGCGTAGGGCCGGCAGGGGTCCACGCCGTTGGGGTTGGGAAAGGGAATCTTCCAAAAATTGCAGCAGGTGTTGTAAAGATCCCGTCTCATCCACCCATTCTTTGCCCTGCAGGGAACAGATGCAGCACCCCCCCTCGCTGCGGAGGCTGCTGCGCAGGGTTTGCAGCGCTTTTTCTAGGGGCAAACCAGAACGGTATAGCAGCCGATAGGCTTGCCGCAAGGCCGGCAGGGATCCCTCCATCCCTTTGGCTCGCCGCAACCCCACCAAGTTGAGGCCGCGAATGCGGGCCGGATGCCCTTCCACCAACAGGTAAGGCGGCACGTCGCGGTCCACCCGGCTCATTGCCCCCACCATGGCCAGGCGCCCGATGCGGGTGAACTGGTGGATCCCAACCATACCGCCGATGCGGGCTTGCGACTCGATGTGGATGTGGCCGGCCAAGGAAACAGCATTGGTAATCACCACCTGATTTTCGATGACGCAGTTGTGGGCAACATGGGCGTAGGCCATCAGCAGGTTGTTGTCGCCGATCAGGGTGGCCTCCCCCTCATTGGTGGCCCGGTTGATGGTGACGAACTCGCGGATGCGGTTGCCTCTGCCGATCACCACCTGAGAGGGCGCGCCGCTGTACTTCAGATCCTGCGGCTCCGTGCCCAGCACCGCTCCCGGAAAAATCTGGTTGTCCTCGCCAATGTCTGTCCAGCCATCGATCACCACGTGGGCCCCCACCACCGTGTTGGCACCAATGCGCACATGTTCGCCAATAACTGCATAGGGGCCAACCTGAACCGTCTCGTGCAACTCAGCTTTCGGATGGATCACCGCCGTGGGGTGGATGCGTGAGCGGTGCGGCGCACTTGCAGAAACGTTGGGAGTGGATCCCGCTGAAGCCAACGAACTCATGTCCAACCTAGCCAGCAACTGTGGTTACGCTCCCAACCCTGCGAATGATGATTGAGGTTCGGGGGAGATCAGACACTGCCACCTCAACCTTGCGCAGCAACATGTTTACCCGATCTGGACGGGAATGAGCCATCTCCCTATCTCAACACTTTAGCAGGGTCTCCTGGCGACAAGTCGCCGCTGCGCCGTTCGCGCTAGCGGGACGGAGTCCTTTGACAGCCGCGCCCAGAGCCTTCCTCGGCTGGCCGCTGTGATCAATCCACCAAGGAGAACATCAGCTCCCCTTCGGTTACCAGTTGCCCTCCTACCTGAGCGCGGCAAAACATTTTGCCGATGCGTTTTTGCCGGATGGTGAGCAAATCGGCAGAAAGCAGCAGTTGATCCCCCGGCAACACCGGACGGCGAAAGCGAACGCCATCGATGCCGGCAAAGAGGGCCAAGCGCCCGGCCACATCGGGCAACTTGGTCAACACGATCCCCCCCAGCTGCGCCATGGCCTCGACGATGAGAACGCCGGGCATGATCGGTCGGTTGGGGAAATGCCCCTGGAAAAAGGGCTCGTTGAAGGTGACGTTCTTCAGGCCCACCGCCCGTTGCCCAGGTTGGTACTCCACCACGCGATCCACGAGCAAAAAAGGATAGCGGTGGGGCAGGATCTCTAGGATTTGCTCCGTTGTGAAGACGGGGGGAGCGGTTGCCAACTGAGCAGCTGCTTCAGCCGAGAGGAGAGGAGGAGGAGAGACATCAGAAGACATGGTAACCCACAGAACCGGAAGACAAACCTTAAAACCCGCATGGGAGAGCCTTGAAGCAGAAGCAAGGCCGTACAGAGAAATTGCAGCAGGCCCATGAACTTTTCACCCATCCCAGAAGCCGGGCTCCCTCTCAAAACGAAGAGCGAGATTCCACCCCACCCAGGCAAAGGGGATCCCTTGGTTGCTCTTGAGCTGGCTCCACCTGCAGGGATCCACTCTGGAGCAACTGCTCAGCCAAACGGTGGTGCAGGGCGTGGCCCGCCTTGTAGGCCACAATGTGCCCCTGCAAGCGGCAGCCCAACAAGCTGAGATCTCCTAGTAAATCTATCAGCTTATGGCGCACCGGCTCATCTGGGAAGCGCAACGGCCCCAACCACTCGGTTTGGCTGCAAACGATAGCATTTTCCAGGCTGCCCCCCTGGATCAGCCCCTGTTGGCGGGCCCGCTCTACGTCCTGTTGGCGGGCAAAGGTGCGGGCCGGCGCGATGGACTGGACAAAATCCGCCCTGTTCTCCCGCCAGCTCAGCCACTGTTGGCCAATGGGGCAATCGGCAAAATCGATGCCATAGGTAAAGCGAGTGACGGGGTTGGGCAAGGCGCTGACAAAGGCTTCCCCTGCCCAGACGGTAACCGGCTCCCGGATCACCCCCTGTTGTGCCGGCTGGTCTTGGGCCAGGATCCCGGCCTGGGCGATGGCCTGCACAAAAGGTAAGGCAGAGCCGTCCAAGAGCGGCAGCTCCGGCCCCGCCACTTCGATGCGGCAGTTGTCGATGCCCAAGATGTAGAGGGCGGCCAAGAGGTGCTCCACCGTCTGCACCTGAGCAAATCCCTGCTGCAGCAAGGTGCAGAGAGGGGCAGGAGCCAGGGATCCCAAGCGGGCCGGGATCTCAGGGGATCCCGGTTGATCCACCCGCACAAAGACCCGACCGCTGCCGGCAGGGGCCGGATGCAGGCTACAGCGCACGGGCAGACCGGTGTGCAGGCCCACCCCTTCCAGGGCAATGGAGCTGGCCAAGGTGTGCTGTTGGTCTCTCATAACTGCTCCCCACTCCTATGGCAGACGCTCTTGGCCCTGGTCGAAAACGCGGTAGTACAGCTCCCGGTAGCCCACCCGCAGGCTGCTGCTGGCATCCGCCAATTTGGCTTTGCGACTACCGTAGCTGCTGAACACCTCGTAGGTATCTCCCTCAAAGAAAAAGGAAGAAACATCAGAAACCTCTTCGCCGCCCAGCAACTGCCAGCGTCCCTCCCGAAACCGCAGCCGGTAGTGGGCCCTGTCCAAGCTGCCGGAGGGGCGGTCGAGGGTGGCGTCGATGCGACCCTCGTACTCTGGCGACTCGGCTCCTGCCACAGGCCGCACTTCTACCGAGATATCGCGGTAACGGCAGTTAGGACGGCTACACAGGCGGATCGAGCGCATCGCCGCGGCAATTGCTTCCAGCCGTTGTCGCGCTTCTACCAGAGACTGAGAGGATGGAGCCACCTGCGCCGGCTCTGCTGCCGTGGAGAGCAACGAATGGGCAGCCAACGCCGGGGATCCCCAGCAGCATCCCACCAACACCAGACAAATCAAGCTCAGCCAACAGCGGTAGGCGGATCCCATCGGCACAATCTTTATGACAAGATCTAACTCCTCTACTTTAGGGGATCCCTATCTGCGATTCCTTCTGAGCAATGCCGACATCGTCCCACTGGGCTCAAGAGCAATTGGCGCAGGTGCGCATCGTGTTGGTGCAGCCGGCTGGGCCGCGCAACCTCGGCGCCATTGCCCGTGTAATGAAAAACATGGGCCTGCGGCAATGGGTGTTGGTGGATCCCCAATGCGATCCCCTCGATAGGGAAGCGATCACCATGGCCGTGCATGCGGCAGACCTGCTCCATCAAGCCCAGACGGTGCAAACCTTGGCTGAAGCCCTGCAGGGGTGTGTGCAAGTTTTCGGGACAACAGGGCGCAGCCAAGCCTACCCCCCCGAATGGCAAATCCAGTCCCCTCGCCAAGCCTTCCCCGCCTTGCTGGCTGCCGGCCCTGCTGCCCTTGTGTTTGGCCCCGAAGATCGCGGCTTGAGCAACGAGGAGCTGGCCCTCTGCCATCGCCAGATCCAGATCCCCACCGATCCGGTTTACCCGTCTTTAAATCTGGCCCAGGCGGTGGGCATGTGTTGCTACGAGCTGCGCACCCTCATCTGCCAGAACCCTCCCCCCGCCCCTTCTGTGCCCCTCTCCCAAAGGCTCGTTCCCTTCGAGCTGCTGGAAGGCTTTTTTGGACATTTGGAAGCGCTGTTGCTGCAGATCGGCTACCTACACCCCCACACCGCCCGCCGCAAAATGCTCAAATTTCGCGCCCTGTTCCAGCGGGCCGGCTTGACCGTGGCCGAGGTGGCCTTGTTGCGCGGCATCCTACGGCAACTGCAATGGAGCCAGGGTCAGACAAATCCCGTCCCGCCGACGCGGCCAGATTTCACCGGGATCCCACTCGACTGCTAGAGCTTAAGGGCGGCCCGAGGATCGTAGGATTGAACCCGCTGCAGCTTTTCGTAAAGTTCCCGTTCCTCATCAGAGAGACGGGTGGGCAAATGGATCTGCACCACCACGTAAAAATCCCCCCGTTCTCTGTTGCCCTTGGGGAAGCCCCTTTCCGCCAGCCGCAACTTTCGCCCCGGCTGCATGCCAGGCGGGATCCGCAGCTTCACCACTCCATCCAGGGTGGGCACCTCCACCTGGGCACCCAAAACCGCTTCGCTGGGACTGATGGGCAGATCACAGTAAACATCGAATCCCTCCAGGCGATAGAAGGGATGGTCTTTCAGCTCGATCTTGAGGTACAGATCGCCGGCGCCGCCGTTGGGGTTGGGGTGGCCTTGGCCGCGCAGGCGAATCCGCTTCCCTGGCGTAATCCCTGCTGGGATGTTGACCTCGAGCACGCGATCCCCGCCCACCCGCAGGCGGCGCTTACCCCCCTCGAAAGCTTCAGGGATGGTGAGCTGAATGGTGGCCTCAGCATCGTAATTGGCGTTGTCGCTGGATCCGGAAAAGCCGCTGCTGCGGTTTGTGCTTTGGCTGCGCACTCGGCCCAGCAGTTGATCGATAAAATCTTGAAAATCGTCAAATTGGCTGAAATCGACACCCCCCCCACCAAATCCAAAGTCTTCGTTGAAGGGGGCATCGGCAAAAGGGCTGCCGTAGGGCTGGCTATAGGTCTCCCGCCGGGAACGGAACCCACCCTGCTGATAATATTGGCCAAATTGGTCGTATTGCCTGCGTTTGCCGGGATCCGAGAGAACTTCGTAGGCTTCGTTGATCTCCTTAAACTTCTCTTCGGCAGCTTTGTTGTTCGGGTTAACATCCGGGTGATATTTCCGGGCCAAGCGCCGATAGGCCTGCTTGATCTCGTCGGCGGTGGCCGTCTTGCTGACCCCCAGAATCTTGTAGTAGTCCTTGAAGTTTTGCATGGAGGCGTCCGCAGGCAAATTGCTGAGAATGGGCAAAAAACCAAGCAGTTGGCTTCCGACCCGTTGACGAAAAGAGAAGAAGGCGGGCTAGACGCCATCGCCTATCCCGTCCTTCCTCATTATCGGTGCTGTGGATAAGGAGCCCCAGAGGGATCCCACTGCCGTCACTTGGTCTCGGTGAAGTCGGCGTCGATGACGTCGTCGCTGCCGCCAGAGGTCGTCCCAGAGGTGGAGCTGGAAGCGGCGCCGGGCTGTTGATAGAGCTCGCTGCTCATGGCGTAGAGGGCCTCCTGCAGCTCCCGCTCTTTGCTCTGGATGGCGCTGTCGTCCTCCCGTTGAATGGCGTCCCGCAGCTCCCGCACCAAGGTCTCGATTTGGCTGCGCTTGCTGGAGGAGATCTTGTCGCCCAGCTCCTTCAACTGCCGCTCGGCCTGGTAGGCCAGCGAGTCGGCCTTGTTGCGGCGCTCGATTTTCTCGCGGCGGGCGCGGTCTTCGGCAGCGTATTTCTCGGCTTCGGCAATCATCCGCTCCACCTCTTTGCTATCCAGCGTGGAGGCGCCGGTGATGGAGATGCTCTGCTCCTTGCCGCTGCCCTTATCTCTGGCCGTCACCTTGAGGATGCCGTTGGCGTCGATGTCGAAGGTCACCTCGATCTGCGGCACACCGCGGGGAGCCGGCGGGATCCCGTCCAGCTTGAAGCGGCCCAGGGACTTGTTGTCGCGGGCCAGCTCCCGCTCCCCTTGCACCACGTGGATTTCCACCGAGGTCTGCCCATCTTCGGCGGTGGAGAAGATCTCCGACTTGCGGGTGGGCACGGTGGTGTTGCGCGGGATCAGCTTGGTGGCCACGCCGCCCAGGGTTTCCACCCCCAAAGACAAGGGGGTGACATCCAGCAGCAGCACATCTTTAACTTCGCCCGCCAGCACACCGGCCTGGATGGCAGCGCCCACGGCCACCACCTCGTCGGGGTTGACGCTCTGGTTGGGCTCTTTGCCCAGCAGCTCCTTCACCAGCCGCTGCACCGCTGGAATGCGGGTGGAGCCGCCCACCAATACCACTTCGTTGATGTCGGCCTTGGTGAGCTTGGCATCCCGCAGGGCCTGCTCCACTGGCCCTTTGCAGCGCTCCAGCAGGTCGGCGCAGAGGTGTTCAAACTGGGCGCGGGAGAGCTTCAGCTCCAGGTGCTTTGGACCATCGGCAGTGGCAGTGATGAAGGGCAGGTTGATGGTGGTCTCGGAGACACTGGACAGCTCGATCTTGGCTTTTTCGGCAGCTTCCGTCAGCCGCTGCAGGGCCTGCCGGTCTTGCCGCAGGTCGATCCCTTCCATTTGCTTGAACTGCTCAGCCATCCAGTCCACGATCTTCTTGTCGAAGTCGTCGCCTCCCAACTGCGTGTCGCCACTGGTGGATTTCACCTCGAAGACCCCATCGCCCACCTCCAGGATGGACACGTCGAAGGTGCCGCCGCCCAGGTCGAAGACGAGGATGGTCTCGTTGTTGCGCTTGTCCAAGCCATAGGCCAGAGAAGCCGCCGTCGGCTCGTTGATGATGCGCAGCACTTCCAAGCCGGCGATCTTCCCGGCATCTTTGGTGGCCTGCCGCTGCGAGTCGTTGAAGTAAGCAGGTACAGTAATGACGGCTTGGGTAACCGGTTGGCCCAGGTAGCGGCTGGCATCATCCACCAGCTTGCGCAACACCATGGCCGAGATCTCTTCGGGGGCAAATTCCTTGTTCAAGCGGGGTGCATACAACTTGACATTGCCCCGTTCATCCCGCCGCACCTGGTAAGAGACCCGCTTGGAATCGGCATTCAGCTCATCGTACTTGCGCCCGATGAACCGCTTGACCGAATAAAAGGTGTTTTCGGGGTTGAGCACCGCCTGGCGGCGGGCCATCTGCCCTACCAGGCGCTCTCCATCTTTGGTGAAGGCAACCACCGAGGGCGTGGTGCGAGTGCCCTCGGCATTGGCGATGACGGTGGGGACACCCCCTTCCATTACGGCGACAACCGAGTTGGTTGTGCCCAAGTCAATTCCTACAACTTTTCCCATCGGCTCCTTGTTCTCCTTTTGTTCAAGACGTTACCTCGGCTACCGCCGCCAGGCTGTATGAAGTAGCTTGGGCAGCCAATCCGTGAAAATTCAGCAGGTATTTAGCTGTTTCCTAGGCCGATCCTAACCAGCAGGGCATTGCGGTCAGGGCGAGAATGCCGCCCATTTCTGGCAACTGGAAGGCAGAGCAGTTACGGATCTCCGTACCTGCCGGGGCCTTGCTTCCAGGGCCGGTTGGGGCAAGGGCGGCTAGCTCTGGATAAGCTGCAGGGCTTCCAGGCTGCGGGCCACAACGGTTTCGGCCAGGGGCAGGTAGCCCATTGCTTCGGCCAGAGCCTGTCCTTCGCTGAGGGCCCAGCGCAGCACCGCCCGCAGGGCAGTGGCAATAGCGGGATCCCGGTACTGGCGGTAGGCCAGGATCCAGGTGTAGGTGACGATGGGATAAGCCCCCACGCCGGACGGATCCGGCTCAAAGGCCCGCAGGTTCTCAGGCAGCTCGATTTCGCTCAGGGCCAGGGCCGAGGCTGCGGGGGTGGGGAGGACAAACTCGCCGCGGCGGTTTTCCAGGGCCGCCACCGATAGATCCAGGTCGCGGGCGTAGACCGATTCCACATAGCCGATCACCCCTTCGCTGTAGAGCATCTGGGCGCTCATGCCTTCGTTGCCCTTGACCCCAATGCCCACCGGCCACTCCAGGGACATGCCGACACCAATCTCGGCGGCCCAAGCGGGGTCGATGGCGGCCAGGTGGCGGGTAAAGGTGTCGGTGGTGCCGCTGCCGTCGGAGCGGTAGCAGACGGCGATGGGCAGGTCGGGGAGCTCCAAATCGGGGTTGAGGGCCAAAATCTGCGGATCCCGCCACTGGGTAATCTGGCCGCGGAAGATCTGCACCAAGACGGAGCGGGATAGCTTGAGGCCGGAGCGGATCCCGGGCAGGTTGTAGCCGACGGCAATGCTGCCTGCTGTCATCGGGATCATGACCACGCCCCGCTTCACCTCGGCAATCTCGGCATCGGTCATGGCCACGTCGCTGGCGGCAAAGTCCACCGTCTGGTCGATAAATTGGCGGATCCCGGTGGCACTGCCCACCGGCTGGAAGTTGATTTCCACTTTGGGATCCACCTGGCGGTAGTCGGAAAACCAGCGCAAATACAGAGGGGCCGGGAAGGTAGCCCCAGCCCCGTTGATCAACACAATCTCCCCGGAAGACTGGCTGTCGGCGACGGGGACAGCATCGCCGGCTTGGCCAGAACGGGATCCCTGTTGGCAGGCGCTTAGGCCGGCAGCAGCCAGCAACGACAGCAGCATTTCTCGACGGCGGCAGCGGGGCAGTTGAACCATGGCTGAGGCGCTCCAAGCTCTCCGCCCCGATCCTTAGTCTTGCCCACGGAGCTCTGTCAAGGGCTGCCATCTTTAGCTCTGGCAAGCACCAGAGGGGGCAACTTCCCGCAAAAGTCGGCTTCTTCTCTTCACCAACTGGTCGCCGATCCCCGCAGGGTTCGCTGCGCGCTTCGGCAAAAACGGGGATCCCAACTCTGTCTTTGTCTCAAGACGGAAAACAGAGCTTGCTCGAGAAAAACAAAGAAAAACAGCGAAAGAAAGAGAATGAAAGAGTTGAGTTCTGCAGCAACTGCAGAGGGATCCCCAGGCCAAAGCCTTATCTGGCAAGGCTTAGCCGGTTTCGGGCCGGATCCCCCCTGCCTTGGAAAAATCTTGACATATCTTGGAATAGAGCAATATATTGTGGATTCTGTGCAGAAATCCTGCGCTGTTTACATCTCGGTATCTGGGGGACTACTATGCCGACTTTGACTCGTTCTCCCTGGACACTGCGAGACAGCGAAAAGCTCTATCGCATCTCCGGTTGGGGGGATCCCTACTTCCGTATCAACGCCGCCGGTCATGTGGAGGTAACCCCACAGGGCCTACAGCAGCAGGAACCTGGCATCGACCTGTACCACCTGGTGATGGATCTGGTGGCGCGGGGTTTGCAGTTGCCTTTGTTGATTCGCTTTCCCGAGATCGTGGCCGACCGCATGCGGCGGATTTGCGAGAGCTTTCAGCAGGCCATCGAGCGCTTTGGCTACCCCAACGTCTATCGGGGGGTTTACCCGGTCAAGGTGAACCAGCAGCGCCACCTGGTGGAAGAGGTGGTCAAGCACGGTCGCGCCTACCACTTTGGGCTGGAGGCAGGCTCCAAGCCGGAGCTGTTGATTGCCCTGGCTCTGCTGGATACACCTGGGGCTCTGTTGATCTGCAACGGCTACAAAGACCGCGATTTTATGGAAACGGCTCTCTTGGCCCAGCGGCTGGGGCGCACCCCCATCATCGTCCTGGAGCGGCTGCAGGAGCTGGAGCTGGTGCTGCAGGCTGCCGAGCACCTGGGCATTGATCCCATCTTGGGGGTGCGGGCCAAGCTCTCAGCCCAAGGGATCGGGCGTTGGGGCACCTCGGCTGGGGATCGGGCCAAGTTCGGCCTCACGGCCACGGAGATGTTGCAGGTGGTGGAACGGCTGCGGGAGGCCGGCAAGCTGCACTGTCTGCGTCTGTTGCACTACCACATTGGCTCGCAGATCTCGATGGTGAGCGTGCATGGGCGGGCCGTGCGGGAGGCCAGCCAGATCTACATCGAGCTGGTCAAACTGGGGGCGCCGATGGGCTATCTGGATATCGGCGGCGGCTTGGGGGTTGATTACGACGGATCCCAGTCCACCAGCCATTTCTCCCAGAGCTACAGCTTGGAGGATTACGCCGCCACCGTGGTGCAGACGGTGCTGAGTGCCCTGCAGCCGCACGGGATCCAGCCGCCGGTGCTGGTGACCGAAAGCGGGCGGGCCCTGATGTCCCACCAGTCGGTGCTGGTCTTTGACGTCCAGGATGTCAACGCCGCCAGCCCCTACCCCATGCCCACCCAGCTCACGTCCGATGCCGAGGTGATCCAGAAGCTGAACCAGCTTTACTACCAGATCCAGCCGGAGACCCTGGTGGCCGACTATCGCCGCTGCCAGGAGCTCAAAGAAGCCGCCCTGCGCCAATTTACCGAGGGATCCCTCAGCTTGCAGGAGCGGGCCGAGGTGGAGCGGATGTTCTGGAACTGCTCCGACAAGATCTGCACACTGGCCTACGAGCAGCACCAGGCGGGGCAGCCGGTGGCCGTAGATCTTCTAGATCTGGACGAGATGCTGGCCAGCATCTACTACGGCAATTTCTCCCTCTTCCAATCCCTGCCGGATAGCTGGGCCATCGACCAGGTGTTTCCCATCATGCCCATCCACCGTCTGGACGAGGAGCCGCGCCAATGGGCCACCTTGGCGGATCTGACCTGCGACAGCGACGGCAAGATCAACCGCTTCTTTGGCGAAGACGGGCAGATCACCTCGGTCTTGCCGCTGCATGATCCCGATGGGCAGCCCTACCTGCTGGGGGTGTTTCTGGGGGGCGCCTACCAGGAGATCCTGGGGGATCTGCACAACCTGTTTGGCGACACCAACGCCGTTCACATCCGCACCCGTCCCGGCGGCTACCAAGTCACCCAAGTTATCAAGGGGGACACCATCGGCGAAGTGCTGAGCTGGGTGCAGTACAACAGCGAAGATCTGGTGGAAACCCTGCACCACGCCACCGAAGCCGCCCTGCAACGGGGGCAGATTAGCCTGGATCAGGCCCGCGCTTTGCAGCAGCACTTCGAAGACAACCTGCGGGCCTACACCTACTTGCACCGCTAGCCGGTCAGAGACGGCCCCAAAGCCCAGGTCAAAACAGAAAAGGATCCCGGTTTTGGGCCGGGATCCTTAAGCTTTTGAGATCTGGGAGTTGGGGGAAGGGGATTAGACGTGGCTCATTACAGGCGCAGCGGGCTATTCAGGGTCAAGTTCATCACCTGACTGGGGCGCAACACCACCACCTGGGGAGCCGTGATGTTGCCCACTGCCACGCCGGCCCCGGCTCCGCCAATCACCCCCAAAGCAGAGACACCCCCTGTCAGCAGGCCCAGCACCGTACCGCCCACCGCACCAATGGCTGCGTCCTGGGCGATGGCTTCGGCGGAGTATTGGCGGGGATCTTTCTCATCGTGGATCAAGTCAGAAGACATCTGCACCGAGTAAAGGCGTCCATTGGCAACCAGGGCCGTGCCGAAGAACCGAGCTCCTCCCTGAACCGGGCGCAAACTACCCCGCACTTCGCTCCCTGCCGGGATCACCAACTGGCCGTCGCCGCCGTAGATGTCCTGAGCTACCCGCAAGGTAAGGGGATGGGTGCTATTGGGGCTGAAGTACTGGGGCTCTCCACCCTCGAGGGTCTGGACGGGGATGATCGTGCCCGGCTGCAATTGGCGCACACCTACATCAAACAGTTGCTGAGCAGAAGCAGGGGGCAAGGCGAGCAACCCCAAAGTGGGGGTTGCCCAGCCAATCATCGCCGCCGCAACAACACGAATGTTCATCGAAACTCTCCGGTAAATGTTCAACACAGCATCCCAAGGAAAACGCAGATTCTTGGGAGCGCTTGCGAGCCACCTGAAGGTCAAGCCCGACGAATAAAGCTGATCAAGGCCAACAGAACCAAAGCCCCAACAGTAGCCATCAGCAAGCTTCCCAGCAAGCCCGTAGCCGATAGGCCAAGCAAATCAAAGAGATATCCCCCGACAAATGCCCCGCAGACGCCGACAATGATGTTGCCGATCAAGCCAAATCCGTAACCACGCCGGATGTACCCTGCCAGCCAACCGGCAATCGCCCCGATCAACAGAAACCAAAGGGTGCTGTTCATACAACTTACTTCTCCAAGGTATGCTATACCTACAGCTTACTCTTCGTTGCTAAAAGATAAATGCTCTGAAAACCAACCTTCTGTACACTCGGCACACTTGACGGCCACCTGACAAATTGGTAACTTTTGCTGAGAACAGATAACCACCAAAAAGTTGGGTCTAAAACCCCAAGTTGATTTTGGATGTATGCAATGAAGACCTGAAGAGGAGCGCCACCGACACTAGATATAGATACATACAGCCTGTTAAAGAATCAAGGGGTACAGTAGCAACACTTAGCAAACCAACTCTGGAAGCAGGATGGATTGATCAGTAGTAAAGAAGTCTGCACTATCTGCTCCAGGCTATACTTCCCAACTCTGGAAAACTGCCGAATAAAATGCTT
>NZ_JANSJJ010000222.1:0-583 GCF_047502715.1 Synechococcus sp. H55.10 | reverse complement strand
TCACCCCACTTCTCTGGCCCAGCGCTACATGGAGGTATGCAAGGCTTACCTTGCGCTCAACGAAGCCTTTGCCAAATTGGATTACTCCTACAGCCGCCTGCAGGAGAGCTTCAGGGAAATTCTCGGCCTAGCCAAGAAGGCTTTGGTTCAACTGCCTATTCTACGACAGCAGGTCGAACAGTTACAGCAGTGCGTCGAACAGAGGGATCGCTTGATTCGTTCCCTGCGAGAAGAACTGCAGGAGAAAGAAGCTCGACTAGGCGAGCTAATTGCCAACTATGACCAAGTCTGTTACGACCTGGACTCTACCAAGGCAGATCTGTTGAGCGCTCAGGCGTTGATTGAAAAACTGAAAGCAGAAAATGCCCAACTTTTGGAACAGGTGAGTCGCCTCACCAGTTTGGAGGATGAATTGGCAAGCTTAACAGAACGGCTGAACCAAGCAGAGGCAGCCCGCCAAGCGTTGGAGGCCCGCAACCGTGAGCTGGAAGCAGCTCTGGGAGAGCGAGATCGGCAAATGGATAGCCTGCAAAGGCGGTTGGCGGAATTGGAGCGAGAGAACGCCTCGCTGAAGGCGCAACTG
>NZ_JANSJJ010000221.1:0-583 GCF_047502715.1 Synechococcus sp. H55.10 | reverse complement strand
CCCCCCTCCACATTGGCCCCCTGGATGGCGGCAGGAGGGAGCAGATCCAGGCCGTAGAATCCGAGACCTGCCCCGGCCAACATGAAGATCCCAATCAGCAAGACATCTAACATGGCGAAGAAAGCGCCCCTGCTCAGAATATGCTTGGGTCTGCTACTCGCAATAGGCAAATCCGACTCCTATTCTAGTCTTCTGGCTGAAGAGAGGGATCTCATCCCCCACCACGAAAGAAGGAGACTATGCTGAAGAAAGGCCATCCCTCCCTGGCTTGGGGGGTGAGGCGAGAAATCGCTACAATCAACGTCTTAGGCAAGGTCTCAGCAAAGCTGGAAGCAACTATGGCACAAGCACTGGAATTGAACGCCGAAAATGTGGAAAAAGTGTTGGACGAGCTGCGCCCCTACCTGCAAGCCGATGGCGGCAATGTAGAGCTGGTGGAAATCGACGGCCCGGTGGTGAAGCTGCGCCTACAGGGGGCCTGTGGCGCCTGCCCCAGTTCCACCCTGACCTTAAAAATGGGCATCGAGCGCAAGTTGCGGGAGAGCATTCCTGACATCCTGGAAGTAGAACAGGTGTTCTGAGG
>NZ_JANSJJ010000219.1:0-30795 GCF_047502715.1 Synechococcus sp. H55.10 | reverse complement strand
GAAGAGTTTATCCAACGTGGGATCCAACTGGGCAACAATCCGGAGCAACTCAACCGAATTAAAAAGCAAATCAAAGATTCTCGCCGCTGGTCGATAATTTGGGATCCGCGCGAGCATGCCCGCAGCATGGAAGCTGCCTTCTTCCACATTCTGGAAGGCAAGCCTCATGAAGCCTATGTCTTTCACCCTAACGACTTGTACTCCAGCCCAGACGAATGGAATCAAGCAGGGATCCAGCTCATCCGTTCCCTAGGCGCCGAGGCTTCCGTTTCAGCACGGCAATCTACTTGGGAAGAAGCGTTATCTTTGTGGCGAAGAGGTCTGGCAAGGGATCCCTATCATGTTCCCTGTTGGCTAAACCGAATCCATGCCCTATTGGTATTGGGAGATCGTTCTCGCGCTTTTGAGGATGCCTATGCTCTACTGGAGTTTTTGTGTACGGAAGCCCAGGATCTGCAACCTTCCCAGTTGACAGATGTTCCCATTTGGGTTCAAAGCGAAGGTTTTTCGGATCCCGCTGCTTCTACAAAACATACCTACCTATACTATTTAGCTAAGTGGATGGCCGCCCACATTGGGGTTGTATATAGCCCAGGAGCTATGAGGTTTTGGAACCTGACTTATTCTATAAACCCAGATGACACACAGGCAGCCTTGGCGGTGGGAGTTGAGCTCCTCTCGCAGAGAAAGATAGAAGGGCTAGTGCCAATCAACCGTGTGCTCAGTCTCGATCCAAACCATCAATTAGCAGGCCTAGTCAAGCAAATTGCGATGTGGGAAGTTGTACACCAAGTGCGCACAGCTTCTTTGCCTGGCCAGCCGGATCTTTATCTCGACTACGAAAATTGTAGGCTTTCACTAGAACCTTCATTCTCAAGTATCGTGACCCGAGTCCTACTTACCCAAGGGGAGTGGTTTGAGGAAGAAGTGGATTTCTGCCGTCACTTCCTAAAAGCAGGCATGAATGTTATTGATGTGGGCGCTAATGTTGGGGTGTACACTTTTCTTGCTGCACGCCGAGTCGGCCCGGCAGGCAGTGTGATTGCAGTTGAGCCGACACCTTCCTGCATTCAACACCTGCAAAAGACAATCAGTGCTAACTCCCTAGACAATATTGTTTCCCTTGTTGAGTCTGCTGCTGGAGACCATGAGGGTACCGTCCAATTTCAGGAAGAAAGGGCTACCGTATTTAACTCCATCAGTGCTTCAGGGCCAGTGTCAGAACAAAGATCAAGAGATGAAAAAGTAGTAAGTCTTACTACTTTGGATTCTATCTGGCGCTCGCAGGGAAAGCCGCAAATCGATCTCATCAAGATCGATGCAGAAGGCGCCGAAGAGCAGGTCATATCCGGCGCGCTAGAGTTGGTTGCTGCCACCCAGCCTATTGTTATTTTTGAGAATATCAGCGGTTCTAAAGTTACGGGATCTGCTACCGCGAAGATCCTGGAGTCGCTAGGATATGGGTTTTATACCTACAACCGTTTCCTGAATAAACTCACCAAAGTTAAACCCCAGCAATATCCAGTTTCCGCCTTAAATATCATCGCAATCCACCCCTCAAGCTTGGAAAAAGTGGCAGATATGATACCAGCCTAGACTTACCAAATTCCTTGAAGAAGCAAGCCTTGAGCAAAATTAACTAACCCGAAGAACGCAGCGACTCCATCAACTGCTGGGGCGTCATCTGCTCGTAGGGCTCGAAGGGCTGGTGGATCCAGGGGTTATCGGGCAGGTAGTCCACGTAGTAGTCGGGCTGGTAGACAGAGGCCGCTTTGTACCAGAGTACGCCAGTGCGGATTTCCTCGATGTAAAAGCCGTAGTGGTGCTTAAGCCAGTGGACGGAGCGCTTCAGGGTCATGCCAGAATCGGCCAGGTCGTCCACCAACAACACATGGCTGCCCAGGTTGGCAGTGGTCATGGCCAGATCTCTTTGAGGAAAAACTTACGTTTCTGAGCGAGCAAGCTTGACCGCACAAGTCTAGTGGTTTACGCTGTAAGGAGAAACCATGAGAACTGTGTAGCCAAATGACAGAGAGCATTGCTAGGCATGACTACGTTAGTACCTCCTTTCAGAAAATCTATTTAGATCATTGCTTCCCTAATATGCGAGTTGGTAATGCGGATCAACGCTTCCCGTCTTACCTGCGCAGACATATTCCTCACCTTTGTTACGTAGATTGCCGCAATCCTTCAGTTAATTTTGTCAGTCGAGATGAAGCCCACATTCTCTACAACACTGCTCTCGAACTTAAAGGTAAATCTGCACTGGAAATCGGCTGCTGGCTAGGTTGGTCAACTGCTCACCTTGCAGCAGGTGGAGTTGTCCTTGACGTCGTGGATCCTGCCCTATTTGACCCAGTAGTCTATGAAAGTGTGGAGCAGTCCTTATGCCTAGCAGGAGTTCGCTCCAACGTTAACTTACATCCTGGCTATAGTCCAAAGAAAGTGGAAGAAATTGCCTTGCAAACTAACCGTCGCTGGTCTTTAATTTTTATTGATGGAAACTGTGAATCTCCTGCCCCCCTGCAGGATACTCGAGTAGTAGAAAGATATGCTGCTGAAGACTGCTTAGTTCTTTTTCACAATCTTGTTTTGCCAAGTGTAGCTGAAGGCTTAAACTACTTGAAGGATCGTGGTTGGAAAACAATGATCTATCAAACTATGCAGATTATGGGCGTAGCCTGGCGAGGTAATGTTCGACCAGTTGAGCATATGCCAGATCCAAATGTGCACTGGACGTTACCTGAGCATCTCGGAGATTATTGCATTAGTGGGTTTGATCCTGTAATGCTCCAAGATTGGAAAACCGGTCTTCCAAAGGATGTCATGAACTCTATACAACGCGGGAGTTTAGCTTACTCATACAAAGGTATTCCTACAACTAAAAATCCTTTCGACATAGCTCTTTATCCTCTCTTGATTTGGCAAGTTAAGCCGAGAACGATCATTGAGATTGGCTCGTATTGTGGTGGAAGTGCTCTATGGTTGGGAGATATTTTGAGTAGTTTTGGCTTAGGTGCACACATCTACTCTATTGATGTAAATCGAGTCACGAGTTTATCTCATCCAAAAGTAACCTATCTTAGAGGAAATGGGCGTGAGCTTGAAGCAATACTGTCACCTTTTTTCCTCTCTAGACTACCGAGGCCATTACTTGTAATTGAAGATGCTGACCATCAGTACGAAACTACAATTAAGGTTCTTGAGTTTTTCCACCAACATCTCCTACCAGGAGAGTATATTATTATTGAGGATGCGATCGTCTCTGATATGGGAGAAGATATCCTTTATAATGGCGGACCGAAGCGTGCAGTCAGAGAGTTTTTGTCGAAATATCCTGATAGATACGAAATAGATAGAAGTTACTGTGATTTTTTTGGATCAAACTTCACTTGGTGCGTTAATAGCTATCTGAAGAAAAAAAATAAAGCTAACCAAGATTTAGATTTTCAAGTTGCTTGCGAAGCCCTACGTTTGCCTACTCTCTCAAAGTCGGAGTACTTCTTGGAGCTTTATCTATCTGCCAAAAAGATTTGTCAAGAAGATATCCCGGGAAATTTTGTAGAGTATGGGAAAGGAGGAAGCTCCGCTTTACTAGCTTGGGTGATTAGGCACCACAGCCATAGACCCCGCAAAGTCTACGTCCTCTTTGAAGAAAATCTTGATAAAGAAGCAGATAAGGCAAGTACTAGAACAGACGAAAGCTTACAACATTTGGGTGAAAAGCTTGAAGTTGGGGAATGTATTATTCCAGTTACTTTGTCTGAGAGTAACCTAGCTGCTTCCTTAAAGGAAGTTGGGGAAGTTGCATTGCTTTATATTCATGCCAATGGCGACTACAAGTCAACTATAAATGCACTTCGCAACTTATACAGTCAGGTTAGCTCAAAAGGTCTGATCCAGATTGAGGGCTATGGTCTTTGGGAAAGTTGCAGGCAGGCAGTTCATGACTTTGAGCAGGAAATACAGTCGTTCTTTCACATCCACATAATTGATCACACCGGAGCTTGGTTTACACCCGGGGAAAATAACCCAATTTTGCTATCCCAAGAAAAGCCAAGTTTCCCAGTTTCTAGAGTTTGCTTGGGCAAAGTTAGTTTAGCTCTGTTTCCCGATTGGGATCCCAGTTTCCAAGAAGCGACTATTTCCAGTCTGGAGCTTTTACTGGAGTTTATTCTGCTTAGCCCGATCCCTCAGGATTATGCCTTGATTGTATCCGCAGAGCTAGATTATGGAATGGCCGAGTCAATTCTGGAAACGGCAGCGGCTAACGTTACCCTCAAACTAACCGATTCAGGTTACGAGTTAAAGGAAGAGCCGTCTATTTCTCTGGTCAAAACTCTCAACTCGGAGCAGTGGAAACGGCTGCTGGCTCAGGTCAACTACCACTATCCTCTTGCTCACGAGCAGATCCCTGCTGGGGTCCGCCCTGCCTTAGATAGGGTACCTCGCTTTGAGCTGCCGTCTAGATAGAGACATCACAAGGGTGAATTTGTAGACTCGCAGAGGACCAAGCTAACCCGAAGAACGCAGCGACTCCATCAACTGCTGGGGCGTCATCTGCTCGTAGGGCTCGAAGGGCTGGTGGATCCAGGGGTTATCGGGCAGGTAGTCCACGTAGTAGTCGGGCTGGTAGACAGAGGCCGCTTTGTACCAGAGTACGCCAGTGCGGATTTCCTCGATGTAAAAGCCGTAGTGGTGCTTAAGCCAGTGGACGGAGCGCTTCAGGGTCATGCCAGAATCGGCCAGGTCGTCCACCAGCAACACATGGCTGCCCAGGTTGGCAGTGGTCATGGCCAGATCCCGCGAAAAGGTCAGTTGCCCCCGTTGGCGATTGCCAGGGCCGGAGTAAGAAGAAGCGGCGAGAATGGCTAGGGGGAGGTCGAAGAGACGGGCCAGGGTATCGCCGATGCGCAGCCCCCCTTTGGCGATGCAGACAATTTGGTTAAACTCCCAGCCGCTTTCGTAAACTTTGACGGCCAGCTCTTCGATTTTGCGGTGGTAGTCGGCCCAGGTAATAGAAATCTCGTGCAAGGGATCCCTCTCCCGCAGTCTGGATTGCTCAATTCTAACTATATTGATTCTTTTCCCATCGACCGGCCTGACGATGGCAACCTGAGGGTCTAGCTTTCTTTCAGCGGGATCACCTTCACCCAATGGGCGTAAGCGGGATCCCGATTTTCGGTGATGGCCGTCAGCTTCTGCCGCAACTGCTCGGTGATGGGGCGGGAGGGGGGCAAGACGTATTGCTCGATCTGGCGAATAGGGGTGATCTTGGCGGCAGTGCCGGTGAGGAAGGCTTCCTCGGCAATCAACAGCTCCGACTTATCGACCGGCCGCTCTTGGGTGGGGATCCCCAGGTCGCGGGCCAGGGTGAGAACGCTGTCGCGGGTGATCCCTTCCAGGATGTCTTGGTCAAAGCTGGGGGTAATCAGCACGCCGTTGCGCACGATGAAGATGTTCATGCCCGAGGCTTCGCTTACCTTGCCTTGGGAGTTCATCAAAATGGCCTCATCATAGCCGGACTGCACTGCCTCAGTTTTGGCCAGAGAAGAGGTGATGTAGGCGCCGGTGATCTTGCCCCGCAACGGCAGGCTGCGATCCTCTTGGCGGGCCCAAGAGCTGATGCGGCAGGTGACTCCCTCTGGTGAGAGGTAGTCTCCCAACTCCAACCCGTACACGAAAAAGTCTTTCTCGATGTTGTGCAACCGCGGCGAGATGCCCAGGTCGGAGGTGTAGACCAGGGGGCGGATGTAGAAAGAGGTGGAGGGGCGATTTTTGCGGATCAGCTCGATGATCACCTGCTCGATCTTCTCGGCGGGCAGATCGAAGCAGAGCAGGCGAGCACTCTGGCTCAGCCGTCGGCAGTGGCGATCGAGACGAAACACCAGCACCTGATCCGGATTTTGCGGGTCGGGGATCCCGCGTAGACCGCCAAAGGCTGCCGTCCCGTAGTGCAGAGCATGGGTGGCAATGGAGATCTTCGCCTCGGCAAAGGGGACGATCTGGCCCTGAAAGTAGGCGTAGGGCAGAAAATCCGGCATGGTCGGCACCTACTGCGGTGGGAAAAGATGTAAGAGTAGGAATATTATCACCGATGGAGGCAGCATCGGCAGCCCCAGCGTTGGCAGCACTCGGAAAGATATGCGCACTGCAGTGTTTTTTAGCCAGTCAAGTTCTGAGAGGGCTGTGGAGGCAAACAGCTTCTAACTTACGAGGGGCCGACGAACTACACCCCATGACGCAAGGAGTCCACTCCCTTTGCGAAAGCAACAGTGCTCCTTTTGGCAAGGCTTCTTTCACCCCAAGGTTGGTAGGGTAAGAATGTGGTTACTCAAACAGTTGGAAATGAAGCTTCCAAAACTTGCTGTTGCTTCCTTGCTTGTGCTGGGCGTTTTGCTCCTCAGCAGCCCGATGTTATCGGTAGGCAAGAGCACAGAGGTAGCTTTTGCTCAATCTCCTGCTCCAACCGTCCGCATTGAAGAAGCGATTCAGATGGCTCGATCTGCTGTTCCTGATGCTGTGATCAAAGAAGTTGAGTTGGAGCGCGAAGATGGCCGCTTAGTTTGGGAAGTAAAACTCACCAACGATGTTGAGGTCAAGATCGACGCCACTACCGGCGATGTTGTCGATATCGATGACTAGCCCTCAGGGGGGCACAAACTGGGGTAAGCGTTGCCGGAAAAAGCGGTAGTTGCCACTGCCTGATGAATGCTTGATGAAAAAGTAGCAATCTTGAGAACTGCAAAAGCTGGGGATCCCGTTTATTTGGGCAGGGGGAAGGTGTTCGCATGATAGACACCCGCTGGCTGAGGCCAGTTTAACTGCTGGCCAGGGGCAGGTGGTCGAGTTAGTCTGGGCTAAAATGCTGTCTATCCGTCTTGCTGCTCCCCCTGATGGACGACCCCCCTTTAGTCTCAGCGGCTACTTTCCCCAACACTGAGCTTTCGTGGGGAGATGCGTCTCTTAGTCTCTTTTGGGTCATCGCTCTTCTGGTCATCAACGCTTTTTTTGTGGCGGTGGAGTTTTCCTTGGTGTCGGCGCGGCGCTCCCGCATGGTGCAGTTGGCCAGCGAAGGGAACCGCCAGGCGGCAATTGTGCAAAAGGCCCAGGAACAGTTGGAGTATGCCCTCTCCACCACCCAGTTGGGCATTACCCTGGCCAGCGTGCTGCTGGGCTGGATCGGGGCCACCCAGGTTGCGCCGACACTGTTTTTGGCCTTGAGGCAGTTGGCCTGGTTGCGGAACGTGGATCCCGCCGTTGTTCAGGGGGTGGCAGTGGTGGTGGTGTTTTCGCTGCTCACCTATTTCCAAATTGTGGTGGGGGAGCTGATCCCCAAGACTCTGGCCATTCTCTACTCGGAGCCGATTGCCCTAAAACTGGCCTGGCTCAACCGCTTGGTGAGCCGCTTTTTGCACCCTTGCGTGGAGCTGCTCCGGTTCTCCTCCCGCTGCTTGTTGCAGCTTTTTGGCGTCCGCATCCCGGAGGCCACTTCTTTTTACAGCACCATGACGGTGGAGGAGCTGCAACTGTTGATCGCCTCGTCGGTGGAGTCGGGCAACATCGAGGCGGAGGAGCGGGAGCTGTTGAGCAATATCTTCGAGTTCGGCGAGACGGTGGCCAGCGAGGTGATGATCCCGCGCACCAGCATCGACGCGGTGCCGGAAACCGCTACGGTGCAAGAGGTGCTGGCCGAGGTGGCCGAATCGGGGCATTCCCGTTACCCGGTCTACGGCGAGTCTTTGGATGACATCCGCGGCCTGATTCATGTCAAGGAGCTGATCGGCGAGCTGGCCAAGGGATCCCTGGATTTGCACAGCCCCATCACCCCTTTCATTCGCGAGGCCCACTTTGAGCCGGAGAACAAGCTGATTGCCGAACTGTTGCCGGAGATGCGGCAGCACCACTGGCCAATGGTGGTGGTGGTGGACGAGTTCGGCGGCACGGCGGGCCTGATCACCATTCAAGACCTGGTGGAGGAGATTGTCGGCAAGCTCTCCGATGGCCCAGATCCCAAGGCGAAGGAGCCGGATATTCAGGAGCTGGACGAAAATACCCTCCTCATCCAGGCCCAGTTGGATATTGAAGAGGTCAACGAGCGCTGCCACCTCAACTTGCCCCTCCACGAGGACTACCAGACGCTGGGGGGCTTTTTGATCTACCACCTGCAGAAGATCCCGCGCGTGGGGGAAAAGTTCACCTACCAAGACATGGAGTTCCAGGTGGTGCGCATGGAAGGCCCACGGGTGGATCGGGTGAAGGTCGTTCGCCACCGCCGCAGCTCTCCCAACCCGCTGCCAGTGCTCCCCCCCGCCCAGACGACCAAGCCTGGCTCTTGAGGAGCTAGGTTTTGACGACCTTGAGGGTCTGCAGCCGCACATCTTCGGGGCCGTTGATAAAGCCGCCTGCCTCGTGCACCAACAACAGATAGTCCACCGCTTCCTGGGTTACCTCTTCGCCGGGCACCAAGATAGGGATCCCAGGGGGGTAGGGGGAGATGATCTCGGCACAGATGTGGCCTACGGCTTCCTGAAAGGGGATCCGCTCGATGGGGGCAAAGAAAGCCTGCCGCGGCGAGAGCCGTTGGGGCGGCAGGGGAGGGCGTTTCAACTGGGCCAGGCGCCGCAGTTTCTCGGCCATCGCCAGCGAGGGTTGGGATCCCTGGGCCTGCTTCGACAAAGCGGCGAAGCTCTCCACCAGCCGGTCGATATCCCGCTGGGTGTTGCCGAGGCTAACGATAAAGACCACGTTGTGCAGGGTGGACATCTCCGGCTGCACGTGGAAGTGGTCGTTGACCCAGTCGTGGGCGTCGAAGCCAAAAAGGCCCAGCCCCGACACCGTCACCGTCAAGCGGGTGCGATCCAGATCGAAAAAGCCAGGTGTAGAGCCGATGCGCTCCGGGCCAAAGCAAAAGAGCCCTGGAATGCGGTTGAGACGGGCGCGGGCTTGATCGGCTAAAGCCAGGGCTTGGCCCAGCAAAGCTTCCCCTTCCAGGGCCATCTGCCGCCGCGCCACGTCCAGCGACATCATCAGCACGTAGTTGGGGCTAGTCGATTGCAGCAGTTGCAAGATGTTGCGCACGCGGTTGGGATCGATGCGGGATCCCTTGAGGTGGAGCATCGAGGCTTGCGTCATGCCGGAGATCACCTTGTGGGTGGACTGCACCACCAGATCGGCACCAGCTTCCAAGGCGGAGAGGGGCAGTTGCGGGTGAAAGCCAAAGTGGGGCCCGTGGGCCTCGTCCACCAGGAGGGGCAGGCCGTGGCTGTGGGCGATGGCCGCTAAGGTTTCTAGGTCGCAGCAAACCCCGTAGTAGGTGGGGCTGACCACCAACACGCCCTTGGCGTCGGGGTGCTCGGCCAGGGCCTGCTCCAGGCCGGCAGGAGTGATGCCGTGGGCAATGCCCAGTTCTATGTCGAAGTCGGGCTCGATATAGGCCGGCACGGCCCCGGAGAGGATCACGCCGGCAATGGCCGACTTGTGACAGTTGCGCGGCAGCAGGATCTTGTCTCCTGGGTCGCACACGGCCATCACCAGGGTTTCTACACCACAGGTGGAGCCATTCACCAGAAACCAACTGCGATCCGCTCCGTAGGCGGCTGCCGCCAGCTCCTGGGCTTCCCGGATCACGCCGTCGGGATCGTGGAGGTTGTCCACCTCCGGCAACTCGGTGAGATCCGCCCGGAAGACGTTTTCTCCCAAAAACTCCCGCAGGTCGGTGGCGATCCCGCGTCCCTGCTTGTGGCCTGGCGTGTGAAAGGGAGCCTTGTCCAAGCTGCAATAGTGGCGAATGGCCTCAAAAAGAGGGGCCCGCTCTTGAGCTTTGCGATCCAGCAGGCGCAGACGACGGGACGCTTTGGACAGATGAGACAAAACCATGGGCCACTCCCCAACACACCAGCGTCCAGTCATTATCCACCCCCAGCGGAGCCAAGTCCACCCTCAAGGTCACCCCAGGGAGCGTCTTTCCTGCTAGCCTGGGTTCAGGTTGCCCTTCCTGCTTGTATGTTTGAAAAGCTGCCCCTCCCCCTGAGCACCCTGGTGTTGCTGGCGGGCGTTGCCGCCACAGCTTGGGGCTTTGCCCAGTACAGCGATCCCACCCTGAACCTCATCGGCCTGTTTACCGGGATCCCCTTGCTGCTGGGGGGGGTGACCATGAAGGTGGTGGAGCTCAAGCCAGTGCCTGCCCTGACGCCCCCCTCGCCAGAAGTGCTCCAAGCCCGTGCTCAGCAGGCCACGGAAATTCAAAAACAAGTCCGCGCCGACATCACCAAATACAGCTATGGGGCCAACGCCCACCTGGAAGAGGCCCTGGAGTTTCTCGGCCTGCGCGGCCCTTTGGAAGCAGACCTACCCAAACTCAAAGGCTACAGAGAAGAATTGCGGGATGGCCGCTACACCCTGGTGCTTCTGTTTGATTCGCCAGCCGTTCCCTTCCAGCAATGGCAGGAGAGCTACCAGAAAAAAATGCAGGGCTTCTTTGGCCGCGACGTGGAGGTGCAACTGCAGCAGCCCCGAGAACATCAGGTGGAGCTGGCGCTCATCGCCCGTCCCGGATCCCAGGCCACCTGAGCAAGACAGCGGGGCTTAGGTCCTTTGCTTCTCTGCACGACTTTTTCACAGTTTTGTTCCTAAGATTAGAACGACTCACACAGGTGTGTTGAAGACTGAGACACTAGAGGAAGGAGACTTGGGGATCCCCATATTTGGGATCCCTATTTTTTGAATGATAAAAAGTTAGCAGGATTCCTCTCGGAGCGACACGAAAACAGCGCCAGCAATGACGCTAATCTCAGCTCTCGTCCTCAAGCTGGTTGCCAGTCGCTTGCCAAAAGCTTCTACAACCCACCTCATGCAATCCAAGGGATCCCTGGCAGCAGTTGTCACCGGTTGGTCTCGTAGGGTTTTGGTTCCAAGATAAGCAGTTGGTCAAGAAACTTAACATCTAGGTCAACTCATCTTAACTCAATAAAGACTCCCCGAGCCATCGGGTTAACTTTTGTGGGTCTCAGCAGCCCAATCCTGAATAATCCAGGTACGCAAGATCTGGATTTCTTCAGGGCTCAAGTGGCCCAAGCGATCCGTGCCGGTGCCGTTGCGGCGAATGTAGGCCAATTCGGGAGATCCGCTGCGTCCAATAAAAGAGCCGGGAAATTCTCCTTGGGGATCACTCACGGGGGGTCTCGGCGTCGGCACAGTTCCCGTCCCAAGCTCCGATAAGGAACCGGGGGCGTCGGCCCCTTCTCCTTCTGCATTCAAGGGGATCCCTGCCGCCCGTTGAATAACAGCATGGCGAGCCAACCAGCGCGGTTTCAGCAACTCGCTATTTTCTGATCCGGGCGTTACGTAACGCATCACCGCGGCATAGCTATCCAAAGGGCTGCGCCGCATCCGACCGGCCCGCTGATGACAACCCACACAGCTAGCATCCAGTAGGGGCTGAATATCTCGCTGGTAGGTGTATTGAGGCTCGGTGCGGAAGGTCAACTCTATGGGATTTTGTAAATCTAGCTCTTTGGCAGCAGGTAAGAACACTCTGTAATCGGTACTGTAGTTGAGTGGCTGTAAAGGCTGTACAATTAGCTCGTTTCCCTGGATATCAAAGGCCACTTCCAAGGGAGGCTGGATCCCAAAAGCCAAACTCGTCGTTCCTGTCGGAAGCTCTCGGTCGAAACGCAGGCGAATACTTTGATCAACTGGGATCCCTCTTTGGCCATTGGAAGGATTGCTAGAGACCAATGCGACTCCACCTTGAGGAAGAGGAGTAAATTCTACCTGAGCTTTTCGGGCCGCCACTCTTGGTTGTAAAAGAGTTAATGCATTGGGATAGAAAGTGGCATATTGCTCCAGTTGAGTTGGCGATGGGTTTTGCTGCCAAACACTGCGAGGCATTCGCACCGTGAAGAGGGGCACTTGTTGTTCCCCACCTTGCCCCAGTACTTCTAAAGTGAGCTGCTCCGCCTGCGGCTGTGCCTGAAATTGTTGTGCCAAGGTTTGCCAAACCAAAGAGCGCGATTGCTCGACAAGCTGTGAATAGCTCTGCCCCTGCACCCGTAGAGAGAGATGATAGGTTTGCGGCCATCCTACCTCACCCCAAGCCAGCACCCAGGCCAACCCGAAGGCGAGCAACAGGGATCCCAGCTTCAGCCAAGGCCGGCGGCGAGAGTTCGACATCAGCATTAATCAGCAACGTATCTTAGGGTTTAGCCGTTGTCAAAGCAACCGGTCTGAGAGAATGACAGTCATTGGCGGGCCACTCTTCTACTCTTCTAGAATAGTTGGGGTAATCAAGACAACAACTTCACTTCTAATGTTCGTCGTGTTTTGCCTACGAAAGAGAGCACCTAGCAGAGGAATCTCAGCAAGAAGTGGAACTTTATCAACAGACACTCGATCCTCCTCTTGTATCAATCCTGCCAAAAATAGTGTTTCCCTGTCTTTAAGTCTGATTTGCAAAGAGCCAACAGAACGCTGATTGAGCAAGCTAATTACGGCTCCGTCTGCTAAAGTGATTTGGCTACCGATAGATGAAACCTGGGGAAGAAGATTCAACGTAACGTAGCCATTGTCATCAATCCTGACATTTTGAATAATTAAGTTGACTCCTGCGTTTCCTTTTTCAAAAACGACTGTTGACGTACCCGTTGCAGGGTCTGTTACCAATCTCCTATTGGTGATAACTTCTTGACCAACTACAATAGCCGCGCCCGTGTTGTTAGCGACGACCACTTTTGGGTCAGCCAGTATCTTGGCTGTTCCTGAAGCAATAGCTGCATCTATGCGGGCCGCAAGAGATTGCTGGAGTCGGTTTAAGGTGTTGAACACAAGTGAGCCGCCAGTTCCTACGGAAGGAACTACGCCAACGTTAGGAACCGAAGACCCTGCAGGTTGGTTGAGGGGAGTTCCACCAAAGGTGGTATTATCTCCAGAGCCCAGTGCAAAGTTGCCAGAGGCACCGCCTAATGCCACTCCTAGACTAGAGTTGTTATTGAGGTTAATCTCAATAAACCTAGCACTAACTAAGACCTGACGACTTCTAAGATCAATCTGGGCAAGGTAGGCTGCAATCACATCATGCTGGGCAGGTGTGGCAACAATAGTTAGTGAGTTTGTTCTTGGATCTGCTTGAATGGCTGACTCTTGAGCGAGAGGGATATTCGATGCTTCCAGGATAGCTAAAATTCTACTTCTGATTTCACTTGGAGTGATACTTAGTTGTCTAGCATTGATTTCGACTGTTGCTTGCCCGCCTCCGGCCCCAGCAGCAGTAAGGTTAAAGGTCTGTTCTGTCTCTTCGATTCTTAGTTGATTAAGTCTATATGTTTTGACAATCTGCTGGCCGACTCCAGGAAGGCTAGTGCCGATAAAAACTGTTTGCCCTACACGAGTTGCTTGCAGTTCCTTCAGCCGCAAGATAAAGTTGAACGTTTCCTGTAAGGGTGAGTCGGCTACATCTAAGGAAATCGTCAAGTCCGGAGGAACGTCGTTAAGAACTACATTTAGTCCAGCTCGACGTACCAAGAGACTCAACACATCACCTACGGGAGCATCCCTCAGGGTTAAGGTAATCTTGGCATTTGAGCCCAAGTCAACTGGAGGGGGAGCAGGAAGGATGCTGCCGACTGCAAGATCCCCTGCCGGAGGAGCTACTGCTCGACCCTGGAAGGGAGAAGTAGTGGGATCAACGGATCCCGGCGGCAGTTGGGGTTGGTTAAGCTGCCCTACGGGGGGCACCTGAGAAATGACCGGCCCAGGGGAAGCCGGCTGAGGGGCAGGAGCCACCTGAGCTGGCGGGGAAGGGGGAGGAGTTTGGGCAAGGGGCTGAGGAGTAGGGGCTGTTCCCTGGGGAGAAGGAGAGTTTTGAGCAACCGAAGGGGCGGCAGGAGCCGGCGGCGGGGCCACAGGCTGAGGTCGGGTTGGCGAGGCCGGTTGATTGGGCGCTACTTGGCTGGGCGCGGCAGCTACAGGAGCCGGTGGGGCAGAGGGCAAGCCCTCAAACTCGAAGACCAACTGTGTTGGGCTGCGCTGGGCCAGCAAGCCCTGGGGAGCTGCCGCAACACCGGCAATTTCTATCCGCACGCTGTCACTGCCCAGTTGCTTGGCTTCGATGAAGCGCACTCCCGGCAAGGGAGACTCCTGACGATAGCGGCCTTGACCGCCATCCAGTTGAGCATTGGTGATATCCCCAATCCAAGACCGGCCCTGTTGGGTAAAGAACACCTGTGGACGGGCACCCCCTGCGGTGTTGATCTCCAGCTTCATGCGGTTGCCGTGGGGCACCAGGCGGATATCGGTGATGCGGCTGAGGCTTTGTGGATTGGCGGAGGTCAACTGCTGAGCGGCGGCTTCCTCAAGTTGGCTTTCTAGAGCCAACAGAGGCAGCGAAAGGATCAAGCTCAATGCACATCCCCAGGCGACTCGACGGTTCATCATCCTCACACCTCACTCCGTTACCCAAGCGTGTTTCTGCTTTACTTCAGCACGGGTTTAGCCAGTGCTTCCCTAATCAAAGCCGAAATTTTGGCCTTTGCCACTACCCGTAGTGGCTTTATGGGTGGTTTTTCCCCGATCTTCGACATAGGAACACTACCTGTATCGGTGCCTCTGGGTTGTCTTTTCCAATTCCCAAGGAGATCCCCTTGCAGCAGGATCCGCTGCGAACCACCAGGGCACAAACGGGGTACAGGCTGGCCTATTGGCCAGGTGTTGGCTGTCCTGCTTCGGGGGGAGCTTGTCCTTCGGCGGGGGTCTGTCCTTCGGGTGCAGGGGCCGTGCCCAAGGGAACGTCCTTGTTGTAGATGTAGGCAATCAAATCAAAAGCGGCGTCCAGCTCCCCTGTGTCTTGAACAGGATTTAGGCTGATGTTGCTCACCCGAAACAAGGTGCGTAGGCGCTCTACATCCCTCATGAGATTGATGATGTCCGTATAGGGGCCCCGCACCGCGACGCGGGTGGTTTGCACCTGGATGGCCGGAGCAATGATCGCGGGCACTTCGGAGTTGGCCGAAGAAGCAGGGGTGAGGGGAGAAGGGGCAAAACTGCGCAGCTCGCTGTTGGGCTGTCCCCGCACCAGCCGGTTGAGATCGATCAGTTGCGTGTCGGCATTCTCGGGGGTAGCCAGCAAGGCGCTGATCTGCTGCTGCTGCACGCGAGCCCTCTCGATTTGGTTGGGCACGTCCTGTAAGCCGGCAATCTGGCCCTGTACCTCCTGCAACTGGCTGGTTTTTTGGGCCACCTCTCTTTCCAAGGCTTGCACCTCTCTGATCAGAGGACGGAGTTGGGTGAAGGCCAAAAAGCCCGCCGCGCCCAGGCCCAGGATCCCGATCAACAGGCCAATGCGAATGGGAGTCAGCTCGACCCCCAACAATATCGGCGGCCCTGCCGGGGGTGCCATTAGTTGGTCGTCGTGAAAACTTTCTACCGAGCCGGTCATCAGTTCCCCTCCACTTGACGCAAAATGCGGATCTTTTCCACCAAGCCTATTGCTCCCCGCTGCTCCAGCTCGCGGGTAAACTCTGGGTCGGGATCCCCTATGGTCCGAATAGTAACCGTTAGGCCGTAGGTGACGCTGGGTTCAGTTTCAGGTGTGCCCTCCACTCGAGAGGCACTGTTGAGAACGGCACTGGTTACGAAGTTGGAATCCAGCAGGGTGAGCAAAAAGTCGTTCACCAAGGGAAAATCCAGCGCCCCTCCTTGGATGTTCACGGTATCCCCAGAGGCGCTGATGTTGGTTATCCACACCCCTCGGCCAGGGATCCTGCGCCGCACTTCTTCCAAAATGGCCGACCAGGGCTGGACGGATCCCAGAAAAGAGCGAAACCCTTCCGTCTGGGTGCGAATGGTTTGTAATTCTTGGCTGAGGCCCTGGAGTCGGGTCAACTCGGCATTGGCTGTGCTGAGTTCACCGTCGAGGCGGGTTCGCTCTGCCCTCAGAGTGTTCCGCTGACGGGAGAAGCTGTCTTGGAAATACCAAAAAGTTCCCATGGCCACAGCAGCTACGGCTCCTCCCAGGAGAATGGCCAAGATCCAACTTTCGGATCGGCTACCGGCAGTTGCCGTGACGGCTACCGCCCCTCCTCCTGCCTGAGCTGCGGTGAGGACATCCGGCCTTTCTTTGAGGAAGTTGATCTCCGGTGTGTACATCTTTTCTGACCGCCTTGTGCATTGTTGGACACTGCATCTGCGTCATCCTGGGCAGATCCCTACTTGTCGGATTCCCGCAACGCCAACCCCAGGGCCACCCCCATCGCCGGGCGCTCCTCCAAGGGCACCTCGATTGAATCCGGCACAAGGATGTTGCCAAAGGGATCCGCCAGTTCTACCGCCACGCTCAACGACTGAGATAGGAAACCATCCATCTGGCCAATGCTGGCCCCCGGCCCGGCCAGCAAGACTTTCACCACCGGGAAGCTGCTTTCTGTGCTCGTAAAGAAGTCGATGGAGCGCTTCAGTTCATCCGCCAAATCGGAGACAACGCGCGTCACTGCTGCTATGCCGGGATTGCTGGGAATCGGTTGATCTCCCGTGGCCAAAACATCGACGGGGTTGAGCAGGGGTAACCTCAGAGTTCGCAACAGGTCGCCGGTGCGGCTAACCGGCAAATTCAGAGATTGGGCCAGCACCTGCCGCATGTGGATGGTGCCGATGTTGACGGTGCGGGTAAATTGCGGGATGCCGTTGACCAAGATGCTGATCTCGCTGCTGTCGTAGCCGATGGAGCCAAGCAACACCGCCTCTTGAGGGCTGTGCTGGATGAGCTGGTCGCGGATGGTGCGAATGAGGGAGAAGCTGGCCAGCTCCACACAGCGCACCTTCAAGTTGGCCGCCTGCAGCACCTCTAGGTAGTTGTCCACCACCTCTTTTGGGATGGCCACCAGCAAGACTTCGATGCGCTCAATGCCATCCTGGGAAAGGTCTAGACCGAGGGGTTGGTAATCTACATCTGCCTGATCCCGTGGGTAGGGAATGTAGAGTTCGGCCTCCTGCTCCAAGACCACCCGGCGCAGCTCGTCGGCAGGCAGGTCGGCAGGCAGGCGAATGAGACGAACGATGGCCTCTCTTACGGGCACTGCTGTGGCTGCCGGCAAGTTGGTGGGCACCTTGTATTCGTTCAACAAGTTGGCCAGGGTCAAGCCAACCGTGCTCGGATCGAGGATGCGCCCCTCGATCATTGCCCCCTCTGGCATTTCCACACTATGGTAGTGGGCCAGACGATAGCGACCATTGCCCTGTTTTTTCAGTTGGGCAACGGCAATGCGCTCGGGGTTGATGTCCACCCCAAGCATGGTTTGAGTTTTGGAACCGCCAAGAAAGCCGAACACGCCGGAAAACTCCGCCCTTTGCGCTACCGCTAGAGGCATACTACCCAATTTATCGGGGGGTTACCACCGATTTGCAGTTGACTCCAAATCTCTACTTCTTGCAGCGAGCGTTTGCATCCCTTTCCAGATGAGCCCAGCCAGAATCAGCAGAGAATCTATCTGGGTTTAAAATAGCGGGGCTGCAGACTTTCCCGCCCAACGCTCATGAACCTACCCAGCTTACTCTGGCCGGATCCCAACGGGATCCCGGCGCCTTCTCAGCCGGGGATCCTCGGCATTTTGGCTTCCGGCAATGGCAGCAATTTCGAGGCTATCGCTCAAGCCATTGAGGCAGGTGAGCTGCAGGCCCAGATTGCTGTGGTCATCACCAACAATCCCATAGCCTACGTGCGGCAGCGGGCCCAAAAGCGAGGGATCCCTTGCCTTGTGCTCAACCATCAAGACTACCCCCGTCGTGAAGATCTGGATGCCGCCATCGTCCAGGTGCTCCGGCAGCATCAGGTGGAATGGGTGATCATGGCCGGGTGGATGCGCCTGGTTACCCAGGTGTTGTTGTCCGCTTACCCGGATCGCGTCTTGAATTTGCATCCTAGCCTGTTGCCCAGCTTCAAGGGCCTGCGAGCCGTTGAACAAGCTCTGAAGTGCGGTGTGAAAATCGCCGGCTGCAGCGTTCACCGGGTCACGCTGGAAATGGACAGCGGCCCCATCGTGGCCCAAGCAGCCGTGCCGGTTCTGCCCGAAGATACCGTGGAATCCCTTTACCGGCGCATCCAAACTCAGGAGCACCGCCTCTACCCGCTGGCCATTCGCCTCTGCCTGGCCGAGGGATCCCTGCTACCCAAGGCTTGAGAGAGGCTGCACAATTGAGGTTGAGTCCAGCGCTGGCGCATCCTATGGCTGAGATCCCGCCTCTCCTCGTCTTCGACAGCCAGGTGATCCTGGCCGGTCGCTTGGCCCTATGGCAGGAGTGGGCCCGCTTTGGAGTGTGTGTGCTGCCGCAGGCGGTGATGGCCGAGCTGGAGCGCTTGACCCGACAGGCCATTGATCCCCAAGAAGAATCGACGGCCCGCGAGTTTTTGCGCCGCTGGCCTGGCCTGGGGTTTGCCGTCTCGGAAGCCCGGGCCCTGGTGGGCGGTGCCGCTGCCAGCGATCAGTCCCTGCGGATCCGCTTGGAAGAGGCAATTGCCGACTGCGCCTATGCCCTGGCCCAACAGCAGCCGGGAACGCTGGTGGTTGTGGTTAGCAACGACCGGCCTTTGGTGGGGCGAATTCAGGGTATAGGTCTCAACAACCTCTGTGCCATCTCCCTGGCAGAACTGAACCGGTGGCTGCGTCAGCAGCAGCGCCCTCAGGCTGTGGCCACGGCTTTGAAGCGGTTGCCAGGGCCGGCCATTCCTGCCGCCAGATTGGCTTCCTCTTCTAGCCCCGCTCCACCCGTCCGTCCCCTGAGTCCTTCTCCAGCTTCAGCGAAGCCACCTGCTCGGGTCGGGTCGAGCCCAACCCGCCTTGGGCCCCTTTTGCAAGGCCTACAGAATGCTCTTGCCTTGTTGCTGGCCCTGGTTTTCCTCTCGGCAGCCGGGTTATTGGCCTGGCGTTGGCTCGATCCAGCAGGGAGCGAAGGAATCTGGCGGCGGCTGCCGCTGTCTCGGATCCCTTGGCTTCGGGATCTGTAGTCATCAAAGCTACTGCTCAACAATCGTGACGTTAAAGCCCTTGCTTTTCAGGGTTTCTGCGTGATAGCGGGCATATTCCAGTTGCTCAAATGCTGCCAACTGCACAAACTTCTGGCCATTCACATCTTTCACAAAGGCGCCATCGGAAACTTGTCGAGCGCGCGCCAAGCTCTCGGCCCCCGAGTAGGTGGTAAGCACCAAGAAGGTGCCCTCGCCGCGGTTCGGCCCCAAAGTATCGGGATCGTTGTTGCCCAGAGGCACCAGGGTCAGGGATCCCACAGAGGTGGGAGATGAGGGTTGAGAGGGGCGCTCCAAACTGGCCGCCAACTGCTCCACCGTTCTGGGCCGAGAGGGTTCTGCGGCAGCCAAGACCAAGTCGGTTTGCAGGCTATCCAGCAGGTTGGGAACGTCTTGAAGGGGAGCGATCTGCAAGTCCCTCAAGTCTGGGGAGGTCGTCAAGCCCAGCGCCAGCCGACTCGGATCCAAGCTGCCGGAATAGAACTCCTCTCCCACCTGCCCTTGCAGCGGTTCCAGTGGGATCAAGGGCAACCGGGACAGATCCACCTGGATGGGGCTCCTTTCTTCTGCTCTGTTGGCAGTGCTTGGGGGCAGAGACAGTTCTGCCGGCCAGATCAGCCAGCGCACCCCAAAGCCAATCCCGGCGCAAGAGAGCACCCACAGCAGCAAGACCCAGAGGGGCGAAAAGGCTCCAGAGGGCCGTGGCATCTCTTCTTCTTCCAGGTCTTCCACCACCTCTTGAATGAGCACAGGTGAGGAGCGCTGCCCAGAGCTGGTATTCCTGAGCTGACCTGCTCGCGGCGGCGGCCCAGAATTCGTGCGCTGCAAACGCTGCCAGAGGCGAAACCGCTCCAATTCTTTCAGCACATCCAGGTGCAGATGGCCCAGCGCTTCCTGAAGAGCAGGTTGAGAACCTGAATGGGATGGGGACTGCTGTGCCGTAGGTACGGGTTGGGTAGTGTCTGGAAGAAGCGGAGAAGGACTCATAGACAGCCCACACTCAACTTAATACAAGTCTGACGGCAAACAATGCCGGTTAACTGTTGTGACAGCCGGAAACAGCTTAACAGGAGAACCTGCCTTGCCAACAAGGACTACCAGCGCTCTATTACCCTGCCATAAGACCATGACAGTCTTCTAGGACTTTGCCTCGAGGTAGAGGGCACACACATCTGCCGGCAGGTGCTGAAGCAAGATCTGGCGGGCAGAGGCAACGATGGCATCCACATCTTCTGGGGCAAGGTAGTATCCGTCGGCCTTGAGTTGGGCGGCAATGCGGGCCGGTGACCAGCCAAAGCAATCCCGCAGCAGCAGAATGAAGCGCAGGTCTCCCGGCAAGGTGTCCAAGCCGGCGCTTAAATAACAGGCCAGTGCCGGCGACAGAGAGGACTTGGTCCCGCCGCCACCAACAGCCTGCGAAGGAGCGGCTTCTTTCTCGGCGGGGATCCCGTCCAAAGCTTGGAGCAGCTCACGAGTTTGCTCTGCCAGCCAGGGTTGCAGCACGGGATCCCCTCGACCAGCCGCTTCTCCCAGAAGGCTGCGGACATCCAGGCGCTGTAGGCGCAGGTAAAGCCGCAACCAAACCTGTTCTCGATAGGCGGCCCATTGCTCGGGCGGCAGATGTTCGGCCAGGATCCCGTCCACCCACTTGCAGTAGCGGCAAAACAGGCCGATGAAGTAGCGCGCCACCTCCGGCTGCCGTTGAAAGGCCCGCAGCAGCTCCAGATCGCTGTAATGGGCCACCCCTCGCACGATGGGGGCATCGCATTCCGGCCAAAGGACAGTAGCTTCGGGCATCAGCATCTCTCCCGCAGAAAAATCCCTAGCTATTCTCCAGGATCTCCCGGCAGGCCGATAGCAACTGCTCCTGCTCCGGCAAGGTGCGTAGGCCAATGCGCAAGTAGCGCTCCCCCAACTCAGGAAAACTCAGGCAATCCCGCACCAGGATGCGGTGTTGCCGCAACAGCTTCTCCTGAATCTGGGTGGCAGAGCCGGGGCAGCGCACCAGCACAAAGTTGGCTTGGCCGGGCCAGGGATCCCAGCCGGGCAGCGCCTGCAGACCGCTCAGCAAATGCTCCCGCGCCGTGGGCAGCCAGGCCAGGGTGCGCCGGCGAAAGTTTTCATCCGCCAGAGCCGCTGCCACCGCCACCGCCGCCAATCCGTTGACGCTCCAGGGATCCCGCCACTGCCGCCAGCGCCGCCAGTGATCCGGGTGCCCCACCGCAAAGCCAATGCGCAAGCCGGGCAGGGTGAAAAACTTGGTCAGGGAACGGATGACGATGGTGTTGGGGTGAGCTGCCAGATGGGGGATCACCGTTTGGCTGCGGGGCATTGCCGACAGACTGGAGTCAGAGCTCAGGCTGGGCGGATCCCGGGGAGAGTCCCCTGGCAGAAAGTCCATAAAAGCCTCGTCCACCACCACCCGCTCGAACTGGGGCAAAAGAGGCAGGATCTCTTGTTGCAGGAGCAGCCGGCCCGTCGGGTTGTGAGGGTTGTTCAGCCAAAGCACCCGGCTGCTCTTGCCTGCCGCCGGCAGGGGTTCTTGCAGAAGGCCAAAATCAGGGGATCCCTGAGCGGGGAAAAAAGGCAACGGCTTGACGGTCACCCCCGCCGCCGCCAGGGCCCGTGCATACTCCCCAAAAGCAGGCTGGGGCAGCCATACTTCCCGCCCTTGGGCATCGCGGGCGGCCCAGGTGAGCAACTCCGCCGCCCCATTGCCCACAAAAATCCACTCGGGCTCGACTGCCCAATGGTTGGCCAAGCAGATGCGCAAGTCGCGGTAGTCGGGATCCGGGTAGCGGCTGATCACAACCGGCTCTGCTGCGGACAGCGCCTGAGCCAGAGCTTGCAAGACCGACGCCGGGGGGCCAAGCGGGTTCAGGCTGGCCGAAAAATCCAGGATCTCCTCCGGAGAGCAGCCAGCAATCGCCGCTCCCCAAGCCCGATTGCCACCATGCCGAGGCCGCCCCATGCCTTGAGAAGAGCCTTACCCAGCAAGCGAGTCCCCACCCGGCGAAATTAAGATTTCCCCCCTGCCACTGCATCGCGGAACGACTTGCCCGCCGTAAAAGCGGGGACAATGCTTTCTGGGATCACCATCTTCTCGTTGGTTTTTGGGTTGCGACCTTCCCGTTGTTTGCGTTTGCGGGCCTCAAAGGAGCCGAAGCCCACCAGGGTCACTTTCCCCTTGGGTTCGCCGTTTTCATCGCGGGATGCGACCTCTTCAACGATGATCTCCAGCGCTGCCGAAATGACGGCCTCCGCTTCTTTTTTGGTTACGTTGGCGCGATGAGCGACGGCATCCACAAGCTCTGCCTTGTTCATCCTGATCTCCTCGTGAGTTAGGCAATAGGGTTAGAACAGTCTCTGGCCGCGTACTCGCGAGGGGCTGCGAAGCAACCACGGCCCAGAGTGTCTTCAGTCTGTAGGAGCGGGGCTTGCCCTGCACTGCGCCAAGGCGCCGCTGGCGCGAATGGCAGGATTGTGGCAGTTTGGCTCCAAATCACTGACATATTCTACAGCCAAGTTAGGTCAGAAGCCTGCTGGGATAGGGGTTTTAGGGGGGCTTGAGGCAATTTTTGGGAAAAAAGAGGCTGCGCAGATAATTTTTGTGCCCGGTCGGCTCACTTATGACTCAGGTCGGAAGTAGGCCCGCATCAGCTCGCGGAAGATCGGGGCTGCCCGGGATCCACCCCCACCGCCGCTGTTTTCCAGAAAGACCACGACCACCAATTCGGGCCGGTCGGAGGGGGCATAGCCGACAAACCAGGCGTGGGAGCGCCGCGGCGGATCCTCGGCGGTGCCGGTTTTGCCGGCGGTAGGGGGAAAGCCCGGCCCCAGGTTGGCGTTGCCGCCGGTGCCGTAGACCACCACATCCCGCAGCCCCTGTTGCAAGATCTCCAGGGTAGCGGGGGAGAGACCTACCTTCTGCCGTAGGGGCACGGGGCTTTCCGGGATCACCTGCTGCGAGAGCAAGGGACGCACCCGCCAGCCGCCGTTGGCCACCGCTGCTGTGACCACCGCCATCTGCAGCGGCGTGGCGGTGATAAATCCCTGGCCGATGGACATGTTCACCGTATCGCCCACATACCAAGGCTCGCGCCAGTGACGCTGTTTCCAGTCGGCGTCGGGCACCAGCCCCACAGCTTCCCCCTTAAGGCCGATCCCGGTCAATTGCCCCAGCCCGAAGCGACGCGACCATTCTTGCAGGGGGGCGGCCTTGGTGCCCAGGGCAATCTGGTAGAAGAAGGTGTCGCTGCTGTAGGCCATCGCCTGGCGGTAGTTCAGCCGCCCGAAGCCGGCGCGGTTCCAGTCCCAGAACCTCCACCCGCCCACCTGGATGTAGGGGCCGGTCTGCAGCACCGTATCCGGGGGAAAGGCCCCCGACTCGATCCCGGCGGCGGTGGCGATGATTTTGTAGGTGCTGGCGGGGGGATAGGGCCGCAGGGCGCGGTTGAGGAAGGGAAAGTCCTGCTGTTGCAGGCTCTCCCACTGGGCTTGGGTGATGCGGCTGGAAAAGAGGTTGGGATCAAAAGTGGGATAGCTGGCCATGGCCAGGATCGAGCCGTCGCGGGGATCCAGGGCGACCACTGCTCCTTTCTGCTGGCCCAGGGCTTGCTCTGCCGCCTGCTGCAGGCGTACGTCCAAAGTCAGCTGCAGGGTGTCGCCCGGTTGGGGGGCTTGTTCTCCCAGCACCCGCAGCACTTCTCCCATGGCGTCCACCTCCACCTGGCGCCCGCCCCACTGGCCGCGCAGATGGCTCTCGAACAATTCCTCCACGCCCATCAGGCCGACGATATCCCCCAAGCGATAGCTGGGATCGGCCCGCAGTTGTTCTTGCGAGATCTCGCCGGTATAGCCCAGCAGGTGGGCGGCCAAGTCGCCATGGGGATAAAACCGCACCGTCTCCGCCTCCACCATCACCCCCGGCAGTTCGCGGCTCATCTCTTCCAGTTGAATGACCACCTGGGGGCTGGCGTTGCGCAGGATGCGTACGGGAAACGGGGAGCGGTAGCCGGCCTGTTCCAGCTTTTGGGCAATTTCTTCGGGGGCCATGTTCAAGGCTTGGGCCAGCTTGGGGATCGTCTCCTGCCAGCCCTGCCGCGACTGCACCAACGGCCACAGGAAGACTGAGTGGGAGAGCTGGCTGCCCGCCAGCAGCACGCCGTTGCGATCCACAATGCGCCCTCGTTCCGGCGGCTGGGGCAAGAGGCGAATGCGGTTGGTATCGGCCAACTGGCGGTAATACTGGGTGCGCACCAGTTGCAAGTAGGCCAGGCGGGATCCCAGCCCCCCCAGGAGCAAGCCGCTGGCCAGCAGGAGCAAGACAACAGCTCGGTAGCCCTGGCCCACCGTTTTGGCCGGCGGGGATCCCAGCCAGCGAGGGCTACTGGTCGGCGGGGGAAGGACGCGGCGCGGGTCGGGGGGCCTGGAGTGGGGGGAAAACAGGGTTTTGGGATCCCGTTCCGCGGATGTGGTGATGTTGCCAACAGGGTAAAGTTTGGCCATGAAGAATTGCCGAATAAAGCTGCAACCCATCCACCCAGCGCACAAGGTTGAATGCCTGGGCGGTCTCTCTCAGCCAGTATCCCCGGCTGCGGCCAGCCTCGTCCAGGAGGGTTGCCGTGGATAGGGCAGAACAACAGCGGCTACGACAGGCTGCCTGGCTGATGCTGGGCAATGGCCTGCGCCTGGGGTTGTCCGGGGCCTATTTCATCCTGCTGGCGCGGCTGTTGGGGCCGGAAGCCTTTGGGGTGTTCTCCGCCATCTTGGCCTGCAGCAACCTGGCCGCCCCGTTTGGCCATTGGGGCCAGTCGGAACTGCTGATCCAGCGCCTGAGCGGCCGGGGATCCGCGGCGGCTGCCCAGGAGATCGGCCCCAGCTTGTGGTTGGCGGGGCTGGGCTGCGGGGGGATGACGCTGCTGTTAACACCTCTGTTGAGCCTTTGGCTGGCCGGGATCTCCCCCCTCGTGGTGGGGATCCTGCTGGGGAGCGACCTGCTGTTTATCGCCATCCCTGAGGTGTACAGGGGGATCCTGATCGGGCAAGAGCGGGTTGCCGGCGTGGCTCTCATCGATACCGGCATGGCGCTGGGGCGGGTTGGCGCTGTGCTGCTAGCGGTGGCTCTGGGTTGGGGATCCCTGGTGCAGTGGGCCGTGCTGTACGGCCTGATGGTGCTGGTCGTGCTGCTGCTGATGGCGCGGGGGATGGGACGGTGGAGCAAGCCTTCTCCCCCCTTGGCCTGGAGAGATCTGGGGGAACGGCTGGCGGCGGGCTGGGATTTTGCCGTGGGGCTGGCGGCGGCAAAAACCTTCACCGATTTGGACAAGCTGCTTTTGCCCCGTCTGGCCTCGGCAGCAGCGGGCGGGCTCTACAGCGCCGCCTACCGGGTGATCAACTTCTCGCAAACGCCGATGATCGCCCTGCTCACCAGCCACTTTGCCGAGCTGTGCCGCCAAGGACAAAAGGGCCTACGGCAGGGCTGCCGCTACGCCTGGCAGCTCTTCCCTTGGGTGGTGGGCTACGGCAGTTTGGCCGCCCTGGGGGTGGCGCTGGGCTCCTACGGGATCCCCTGGGTGCTGGGGTCGGCTTACCAAGAGACGGCCCTCATCCTGCGCTGGCTCAGCCCGGTCATCCTGCTGGAGGGGATCCACCTGCTGCTGTCTCACCTGCTCACCGGAGCCGGGCTGCAAAAGCCCCGCAGCCGTCTGCAACTGGCGGCACTGGGTCTGAACGGGCTTTTGAATGCGGTTTGGATCCCAAGGTGGGGTTGGCAGGGGGCGGCCTTAGCGACCTTGCTGTCGGAGCTGGCTTTGGTGCTGGCCTTGCTGCTATTGGTTCGCAGGCAATGGTGCTCTTGGGAGAGATCGGGACTTACGGGGCCTTGATGATTTTGTAGGTGGCTTTGGCGTCGGGGCCGAAACTGATCACATCTCCCGACCGGAGCTGGTGGGTGGTCAATTTCTGTCCGTTGATCAACAGGCCATTGGTGCTGGGCCGACCTTCCAGATCCCCATCCAAAATGCGGTAGCAATATTCTCCCTCTCGCTCGGCAGGAACCCGCAGCAGCATGGCGTGGTAACGGGAAGCAAACTGAGAGTTGAGACAAATGTCGTTCGCCAAGTCCCGACCGATGAAGTATTTGGCGGATCCCAGCACCTGAGTACGGCGGCCATCTCGGTCTTCCACGATCAAGATGTGCTGCTGAGTGCCGGAAGGAGAAGGCGCAGACTCAACCATACTTCTGCTGTGAGACCAGTATTGAAGTGTACCCCACACTATACCTAAGTTTGGCCCTCTTCCTGCCATTGCCGGGCCTGACCGATCCGATGGCTAGCGAGGGATGTTCTGGAGCAGTGGGCCAACCCAGCCGGGAAAGAGGGTGTAAGCTCCTACCGCCCATTGGGCCATGCCCACCACCACCTCCGACTTGGACTGGCAAGCGGCGTCCCAAATGGCTTCGGCCACTTCTTCTGGCCGGCTGGCCCAAAAACTCTCCAGCGCCTGTTGCATTTGCTCGCGGGCTTTCCCACCTGAGGCTTGGGATTGGCCGTCAGCAGGGGACTCCGGCCCCCCCTCATCCAGAAAGATGGCTCGCTTGAGAAAATCGCTGCTGACAATGCCCGGATGAACACCGATTACCTGGATCCCGTGGGGTTGCAGTTCCAGACGCAGCGCCTCTGTCAGCCCGCTGACTGCGTACTTGCTGGCACAATAGGCGCTCATTTGGGGCAGGGGCATTTTGCCGCCGATGGATCCCACGTTGATGATCTGACCTTTTTTGCGCTTCAGCATATCGGGGAGCACGGCCCGGATGGTGTACAAGTAGCCCCAAAAATTGACCGCCATCAGCGCCTGCCAGTGTTCCAGGGTGGTTTGCAAAAAAGGGCCGCTCATACAGATGCCGGCGTTGTTGATCAGGCAATCGATGCGGCCATAGCGTTCTAGGGTTCTCTCCACCAGGTTTTGCACCTGTTCTGGCTGCGTGACATCGGTGGGAACGGCCAAGACCTCGGCGTTTAGACTTTGCTCCAGGTCGATGGCCGTTTGCTTCAAAGTTTCGGCAGTGCGGGCGGCCAGGGCCAAGCGGTACCCCCCACGGGCAAAGGTGAAGGCGGTGGCTCTGCCGATGCCTTCGGAAGCGCCTGTAATTAAAACAACATCGGCCATCCTGCTTCTCCGCAAATCTGGACAGGGATCCCTCTACCTGTTGTAGCTTCTTTGAGGGTTGGGGATCCCTGCTTGGCCTGAGAGCTTAAGATACGGAACGGTAGCGAAGATAGGGTTTATGGCCTCTACCTACTCATTTGATATCGTCAGCGACTTCGACCGGCAGGAACTGGTGAATGCCGTGGATCAAGCCCGGCGGGAGATCAAACAGCGCTATGACCTCAAGGATACCCAGACAGAAATGGAGCTGGAGGAGGGATCCCTGACCATCACCACCGCCAACGACATGGCCCTCAACTCCATTCGGGAGCTGCTCCTCACCAAAGCGGCCAAGCGGGGCCTCTCCCTGAAAATCTTCGACTTCCAGCCGCCGGAGAGCGTCGGCGGCAACCGGGTGCGCCAAGTGGTTCGCCTCAAAAAGGGCATTGATGCCACGCTGGCCAAGCAGATCGCCAAGCAGATCCGCGACAACTTCAAGAAAGTGCAGCCTTCCATTCAAGGGGATCTGGTGCGGGTTTCCGGCAAGGATAAGGACGAGCTGCAAGCGGTGATTCAAATGCTCAAGCAGCAGGACTACCCGGTGGCGTTGCAATTTGTTAATTATCGCTAGGGAACCGTTGAGCCTCCGTCCCTTCCCCCTCAATTCCCATCCAAATTCAGGATCGCTGGACTCACAGCAAGGCAACGGTAATGCAACAGTTCGTTCACATTTCCAACTCCCCTCTTCTTCTGGGGGCAGGGGTGAGGGTTATAGTCATTTCAAACAGCAATGAAACGGTTCGTTACGTCGTTATTGCTCCGCAACGCCGTCGCGAACGCGCCGCTCTAACTCCCCTCTCCCTCAGGGAGAGGGGCTGGGGGTGAGGGCTGGGAGAGGGGCTGGGGGTGGTCGCGTAAGCGGCGCGGAGCGCTTGGGCCTCAGGGAGAGGAACTGGTCGAAGAGCGCTTGGGGAAATGAGCGCCTGGGAGCTGTTTCAATCTAGTCTGAAATGACTACAGCCTACCCCCTTTAAAGCCTGAGTTGCCGGCCAAGTGGGGTCGGAAACTTTGCCGAGCAATCTTGTGCACGTGGCCGACGCAATCAAGCCAACAAGTCCTTGAGAACCTCATTGGAAAACAGCCAGCCCGCCGGCGGGATCAGCCGCAGCCGCCCGGCCTCACAACTGGCCCAACCCTTCTCAAAATAGGGATCCAGTCTCTCCAAGGCTTGCTTCAGCTTGTTGTCGCCAAAACGCTCTTGTAAATGGCCTAAATCCAGCCCTTCTTGTAAGCGCAACCCCAACATCAAAGTATCCATCCAAACTTCCTCTGGGGATGCTTCCGGGGGGAGGGGGTGGGCTTTGGCTTTCACCTGCTCAAAATAGTCGTAAAGGGTTTTGGGCTGCTGAATGCGCCGTCCCCCTTCGTAGCCGACGGATCCCATGCCAAAGCCAAAGTAAGGGCGATTTTCCCAGTACACCCGGTTGTGGCGGCAGGCATACCCAGGGCGGGCAAAATTGGAGATCTCATAGTGAATGTAGCCTGCTTGGGTGAGCAGCTCTCGCGCCATCAAGTACATTTCAACTGTGGTTTCCTCAGTGGGCAAAGGTGCATCTCCCGGTCGGTACATCCGACCAAATCGGGTTCCCGGCTCAATCGTTAAATCATAGATGGAGACATGGGTGGGGTTGATTTCAAGAACAGCCTGCAGCGATTGCTGCCAGTGCTCCAAGGTCTGGTGGGGCAGCCCAAAGATCAAGTCCAGGTTGAAATTCTCAAAGCCCACTGCCTGCAAGTTGGCCACGGCTTCGTAGACTTCTTCCACCCCATGCAGGCGGCCACAGGCGGCCAGCAGCTCAGGTTGAAACGCCTGTACCCCCAAGCTGATGCGGTTAACCCCCAGATCCCGGTAGCCCGCCAACTGCTCCCGCGTCAGGGTGCCAGGGTTGGCCTCCAGCGAGATCTCGCAGTTGGGATGAAACGGGATCCTCTCCCGCAGTTGAGCCAAGATCCGGCCCAACTGCTCCACTGTCAGCAGGGAAGGGGTGCCGCCGCCGAAAAAAATGCTGGTCAAGGGCTGGGGATCCCCGGCCAAATGGCGGTAGCGGTAGGCGCCGCCGATCTCCTGGCAGAGCCTCTGCACATAGGTTTCCATCAGCTCGCGGGTGCCCAGGCCGGTGGCAAAGTCGCAGTAGTAACAGCGCTGCCGGCAGAAGGGGATGTGCAGATAGGCTGCTGCGGGCCAGCCAAGCTGAGTGGAGAGGATAAGGTTTTCCTCAGATGCTGCAACTACCATAGCTCCCTACCTTGCTAAAACCACTATACTGGTAGGCTCCTAAACGCTTTAGGAAAAGGGATCCCATGAAAGCCGTGCGCCTGGCGGTGATCGACTATGATGCCGGCAACTTGCATTCGGCTTGCAAAGGGCTGGAGCGGGCCGGGGCCGAGGTGCAGCTAGTAACAGAGCCGGCTGGGCTGGAGGCTTTTGATGGCATTGTCCTGCCCGGCGATGGGGCTTTCGACCCGGCCATGCAGCAGTTGCGGGCGCGGGGCTTTGAAGAGGCAATCCGAGCAGCAATCGGGCGGCAGCAGCCCTTTTTGGGCATTTGCCTTGGGCTGCAGGTTTTGTTCGAGGGCAGCGAAGAAGGGACAGAGCCAGGGCTGGGCCTTGTGCCGGGGCGGGTGCAGCGCTTTCGACCGGAGCCTGGCCTGCGCATCCCCCACATGGGCTGGAACCAGTTGCACCTTACCCAGCCCCAGTCTCCTCTTTGGGCAGGGATCCGCGACCAAAGCTGGGTTTACTTTGTCCACTCCTACCACGCCGTGCCCAGCGACCCAAGCTGGGTGGCCGCCACCACCCAACACGGCAGCCAAACCTGCGTGGCCGCCATTGCCGGCGGCGCTTTGTTGGCCACCCAGTTTCACCCCGAAAAGTCCGGCCCGGTTGGTTTGAAGATCTTGCAAAACTTCGTGGACTTTGTGGCAGGATCCCTGGCCTAGACCTCGATTTTTCCCAAGCCCCATGAACTACTGGCTGATGAAATCGGAGCCCAGCGTCTACAGCATCTGGGATCTGCAGCGGGAGGGCCAAACCCTTTGGGACGGCGTGCGCAACTACCAAGCCCGCAACTACCTAAAAGCCATGCAGGTTGGGGATCGCGCCTTTTTCTACCACTCCAACGCCAACCCCCCCGGCATAGCCGGCCTGATGGAGATCCGAGAAACCCAGGTGGTCGATCCCAGCCAGTTTGATCCCACCAGCCCCTACTACGATCCCAAGTCAACCCCTGCGGATCCCCGCTGGCACACGGTGCGGGTGCACTTTGTTGCCGCCTTTGAGCGCTTGATCCCTTTGGCCGAGTTGCGAGCTGCCTTCACCCCCGATGAGCTGGAGGTGGTGCGACGAGGCACGCGCCTGTCGGTGATGCCCGTTCCCCAGGTTGTTGCCGAGCGGCTGCTGGCATTGGCGACTGCTCCTACTTAGCTGCTTCCGTTTCTGAAGATTCAGAGCGCAAAGAGATACAGCGTACCTGAAGCTTCTTAACGAATCCGAAAAATAGGAAACTGGGTATTCAACACCTGCCTAGGATTGAGAAAGCGACCTAGGGCGAGGTCATTGTGGCGCTGCGCGATGA